>PUPC01000199.1 GCA_003553185.1 Planctomycetota bacterium
CTCTCCGGCCCCATCCGGGAAGGCCGGTGGGATTTTGGAGCGCAAGAGGTCTACCCGGACTATCTGGGTAACAGCGTGCTGGTCTCTCTGGCGGTTGCCCGATTAGGGGACCAGCCCGTGGGCCTTATCGTGGAAGTGGACCAGGCCGACGCCTTTGCCGGGGTAACCGCCCTGCGCAACATGATCATCCCCATTATCGGTGGCGCAGCCGTCATCGTGGCCGTGATCGCCTATTTTGTCGCCATGACCATCGTGCGCCCCGTGCAGAAAGTCAGCGACATGACCAAGGTACTGGCCACGGGCGACTTCACCGTCCGGACGGACATCACCTCCAAAGACGAGATCGGGCAGATGGCTGTTAACTTAAACGACACCATTGAAAGCCTAAGCGATACCTTAAGGCGGGTCCAGCTGGCCTCGGATAACGTCTCCCACGCCTCCTCGGAGATCTCCTCGGGCAACCAGGACCTGTCCCAGCGCACCGAAGAGCAGGCCTCCTCTTTAGAAGAGGTCTCCTCCACCATCCAGGAAATGACCGCCTCTTTGGAGACCTCCTCGGCCAACGCCGCCGAAGCGGACAACCTCTCCAACGGCACCATGGACAGCGTCCACCAGGGCGAAGCCGTGGTCAAGGACATGCAGGAGGCCATGAACGAGATCACCCGGGGCAGCCAGGAGATCTCCGAGATCATCTCCACGGTGAACGACATCGCCTTCCAGACCAACCTTTTAGCCCTAAACGCCGCCGTGGAAGCCGCCCGTGCCGGGGAACAGGGCCGGGGGTTTGCCGTGGTGGCGGCGGAAGTCCGCAACTTGGCGGGCCGCTCCGCCGAATCGGCCAAGGAGATCGAGAAGCTGATCAAAGACAGCATTACCCGGGTGGAACGGGGCAACAACTTGATGAGCGACACGGAAAAAGTGCTGCAGGAAATCGTGGCCAACACCCAGAAGACCAGCGACGTGGTGGGGGAAATCGCCGCCTCCCTGCAGGAACAGTCCACGGCCTCGGGCGAGATCCGCAACGCCATCGAGGAGCTCAACCAGGTGACCCAGCAGAACGCCTCCCTGGTCGAAGAGATCGCCAGCTCCAGCGAGAACATGAACAGCGAGGCGACAGAACTGTCCCAAAGGGTGGGCTTCTTCAAGCTCTCGGAAAACGGAACCGGCAAAAGCCTGCGTTCCGGGCCGGCCAAAAAGAAGCAGCAGGACACGGAGTATGGTAACGGGTATGCCCGAAACGTGGAAGATAATCGGTCCAAAAAGGACTACCAGCCCGTGGGAGCCGCAACCGGTGGAAACGGTTCGCACATCCGCGAGGAAGACTTTGAGACGTTCTAAAAGGAGGGATGAAAGATGGCAGCTCAGGCCCAGTTAGGAACCGAGGGGGTTAAGGCAGGTACCTTTCACCAGCAGTTAAACACCCTGTCTACGGAAAACCAGTACGTGACCTTTCAAATCGAAGAGGAAGAATACGGGATCGATATCATGCTGGTCCAGGAGATCACCCGCTACAACAAACCGACCCGGGTATACAGCACCAACCCGGCCGTCAAAGGGGTCATCAACTTCCGGGGGAAGGTCATCCCCATCCTGGACATGCGCAGCACCTTTAACCTGCAGGAGCAGGAATACGACCCCTTCACCGTGGTTATCGTCATCGAGTACAAAACCAAAACCATGGGGATGATCGTAGACCGGGTCTCCGATATCATGAGCTTTTCCAAGGAAGATGTCCAGGAAGTGGACCAGGAGTTCGCCAATGACATCAAAACAGAACACGTTAAAGCCATGGCCAAAACAGGCGACCGGATCGTCATGCTCTTAGACCCGGACCTCATCATGAACGCCCAGGACTTCAAGCAGGCAAAGGACAACGGGGACGGAAACGAACAAGGTGAAGCAGCAGGAGCCCAGGGTAAAGGGAAGAACCATTAATATCGTGAGAGAGGGCAGGGGAACCAGCCAAAACCATGGTTCCCCTGCCCTTTCACCGTGAATAGAAAAAGGAATATATGAAACAATGTAGAAGTGTAATGATTACCAGTTCTTTTGAGGAAGCCGGGAGAGGAAGCACCGAGCACCGGGAGGAAGCAGAGGAAGCACGGGGACGGTTCTCTTGCTTCCCCCATAACATCGGGCTTCCTCCCTATTATCTTCAAGAGGAAGCAAGAGAACCGTCCCCGTGCTTCCTTCGTGTGATAACATACAAAGATGGTGATCATGTGAACATTTTGTTTCTGGGCGATATTGTGGGCCGACCGGGGCGGGAAACGGTAAAAAAGCTGCTGCCGGGTATGAAAGAAAAATATGAACTCGACATGGTTATAGCTAACGGGGAAAACATTGCCGGAGGGTTCGGGATTACGCCGCCTTTAATGTATGAGTTGTTTGACTCGGGTATCGATGTTGTTACCACCGGCAATCATGTTTGGGATAAGAAGGACATTCTTGATGTTGTTTCTTCAGAAGAAAGACTTTTAAGGCCGGCGAACTTCCCGTCAGGTTCTCCGGGCAGGGGTGTGGGAATTTTTAAAGTCAGAAATTATAGGGTAGCCGTTATTAACGTGATAGGCCGTGTCTTTACTTCCTCTAACTGCGACTGCCCCTTCCAGGTGGCAGATCGGGAAGTCAAACAGGCCCTGGAGAAGACACCCAACATTATCGTTGACTTCCACGCCGAGGCCACCTCGGAAAAG
>PUPC01000255.1 GCA_003553185.1 Planctomycetota bacterium
CGATGCTGCACCATCTGATGCTGATTGACGATGAGATCCGTTCGGGCAGCGGCCCGAACTGCACGTCCCTCGCCCGGGACCTCGAGCTGTCGGTTCGCACGATCGGCCGGAAGATCGAGTTCATGCGGGATGTGCTCGGCGCCCCGATCGAGTATGACGCGAGCGCGAAGGGCTACTACTACTCGGAGCCGAACTGGTCGCTGCCCAGCTTGCGGATCACCGAGGGCGAACTCCTCGGGCTGGCGATGGCGCAGATGGCTCTGCACGCGTACAAGGGAACGCCGCTGGAGGGCTACCTGACGGACGTGGCGTCGAAGGTTGCCGCGTCGCTGCCCGACACAGTTGATGTTGATCCTTCGCAGCTCGCTGATGTCTTCCGCTTCCGTCTCGGGCCGGTGGCGATCATCGACCCGAAGATCTGGGAGCTTCTCGCCAAGGCTATTCGCGACGGGTACGCGATCCGGATGACTTACTACAACATGACGAACGACAAGACGGTCGAGCGGTCGCTCGATCCGTACCTGCTTCGGTGCTACCAGGGCGACTGGTACCTCATCGGCCGGGACCGGGATACCGGGCACACGCCGATGTATCACCTCGCTCGCATCCGGAAGCTGCAGGTGACGGACACGCAGTTCGACATGCCGGACGACTTCGACGTGGACGAGTATCTGGGCGGGACGTTCGGGGTCTTCCAGCGGAAGGAACGGCACAAGGTCCGGATTCAGTTCACCGGGTTCGCCGCACGCTACATCCCGGAGCGAGTCTGGCATCCCTCGCAGAAACTGACCGAGAGAAAAGATGGGAGCGTGATCCTGAAGATGACTCTCGCCGACATCAACGAGGTCGGCCGGTGGGTCCTCACCTGGGGCGCGGACGCCAAGGTGCTCGGGCCACCGGAGCTGGTGGATTATGTGAAGGAGTCGGCAGAAGAAATCGCTGCGGGCTATGAGTAAAAGAAAAAGCAATGGCTGGCAAGAATAAGCCCTGCCTTGGGGCTGATATCGCAGGCGGAACAGGTTTAACAGGCGTTGCTGTCTTATGGTAAGCTAATGAGGTCTTAAGCGCATCCGGTGAGATCCAATTACTTGCGGATACGTTGCGGGATGTTCTGGGTAAACTGGCCGTGTTTATCGGTGGGCATGAACAAACCCCCGAGTTGGACTCGCTTGAGCTTGTCATTCAATCGCCTGACGGTACTTGTGGACCGACATCTTGCTGCTTCGCGATAATATTAAGCCGAGGAAAAGAAAGAAACGAATAATGGCATTTCACGAACCAAACGTGCTTACAGACATCAAGTGTGCAATTGATCAGTATGCTAAGGCCTATCTTGCCTTGGAAGGTTTGCAGGACAGATTCCCCGACTGGCTCCCTAAAGGCGACCAGAAGACCGGAATAATCGGAGAATTCTACGCAAAAGTGTATCTTGCGGCACGGTATCCCGGTGCCGAGATCCATTTCGGCGGACATAGTCAGACCGGTTGGGATCTGGTAGTCAAACAAGAACAAAAGATCAAAGTCCAGGTCAAGACTGTGTCCGCGCATTCATCATCGCGGAGGCTGACACCGATTCATCCCGGATGGGATGTGCTATACCTGATGTATCTGGGGCGGGACCTTTGCCCAAAGGGGTTTTGGGTGATTGATGACCCAAATATCATCCCCGATGGCGGCGAGCTGATCGGTAAGAAGATGCCCTTGCCGGGGAACCCGCGTACCGGTTCTCGAGAGTTCGCCAATCGGAAGGACCAGCTTGATAGTTTACTGGATTCGCTCCGGTATTGAACTATAAAGATGTGAGCAGAAAGGAGGCAACTAATGCCGTTCCCATCTGAAACTCTGAGGGCTTGGTGCGAGAATGTTCAGGAACTCATTGACGCGCCCCGGGAGGACAGGTGCTCGTATACCGATGGTTTATGCCAGTGCGAGGTTGACACAGCGATCATGTATGCGCCACAAGACCAGCGAGCGCAGTTGGCCAGCGGTCTGTTCTGGAGCGTGTGGATCGATCAGGTGCTTTGGGATGTCTTGGGCGGCCAGGGGGCTGCTCTTTACGATGATTTCGCCTCTCGCTGTCCGTTCCCAAAGCTCTATAGCCATCCGACGCCCGGCTATGCGTCACCGTATTTCATCATCTCCAGAGATCGGCAGTATCCGATTCCGACCCGGGAACTGCTTCTCGAGGACAAACAGGAATTCTGGGGCGAGATTGCCCAGTGGTTGACCAACGAGGCCGACGTTCTGGTTACCCAGATGGCCGAGCAAACATTCAGGCTCGATCTTGAAGAGCGGTTTGGCCCGGAGTTCGCATATCTTTTTGAAGAGCAAAATGAATGAGCATCGGTTCAGTGCACGCACGGAATGGTTCGTGAAGATCCTCGACCGGCTCCGGTCGCGGGGGTTCGATATAGCGGCGATACCGCTGACCGTTGACGTCGTCCGAGCCGTGATCACAACCGGCGACGAGATCACCAACGAGGAGCTCGCCGCGCAAGGGCATGATCCGATGCCGGACCTCGACGACAACTCGGCCGAGGTGTTCGAATTGCTGGAAGACTCCGAAATACCTGTGGGCGGGCTGGCCCGCGTCGAGGCGATCATCGAGGCGGACGAGACGGTGGCGTTCCGGCACTTCTTCGAGACCACCGCCGAGAGCGAGGCGA
>PUPC01000061.1 GCA_003553185.1 Planctomycetota bacterium
AAAAGGGGCATCAGGATTTTAACCCAGCGCTGAATTCCCCTGACCACTCCGGCAGCAATAATACGAACTGTTATAGTCATAAAGACTAAATGCCATACCAGGGGTGTAATTATATTGGGACCGTCACCGATATCAACCCCTATAGTTGTATGATATAAGCTGACAAAATCCATATCGGGTGTAAAACCGGCTATGGCTTTAAAGATATAGGCCAGCGACCAGCCTGCTATTACCGAATAGTAAGAGAGAATAACAAAGCCGGTAAAAACACCAAGAGCGCCAACCAACCACCAGGGGGTGTTCGGCGCCATGGCTTTAAAAGCACCGATGGGATTTTTTTGGGTTTTCTTACCCAAAGACATTTCTGTTACCATCAGCGGATAACCGATCACTATTATTGCTAGCAAATAGATAATAATAAAAGCTGCTCCACCATTTACTCCGGCCACATAGGGAAAACGCCAGATATTTCCCAATCCAACAGCTGATCCTGCCGCGGCCAGGATAAAACCGATCCTGGTCGTCCAGTGTTCGCGATCTCCAATCATATGTTCTACTCCTTAAAGCATGATTCATCTCATTTTTTACAGGTTAGTTCATTAACAAGCAAGCATTAATTCTATATTAGCACGCTAATTCCTTTTAAATATTTAGAATATGTATAAAAATTTTTAGCTTAAGCTTCCGAGATATTGCCAGTATTATATAAAATTGTTATAATGTTAACAAGCAATCCTAATTAACTCTAAAATATTCAAGATGCTGCAATAATATTATATTTTTTAACTATAGCGCATAGCAAGAATCCAGTTTTAAGGTACAGCCATCACTTAGTTAAAAAAGGGGGGCAATAAATGAGTGTTGATGAAAAATTATTATCAATCTTTGAGTCTCTAAAACAAGACCTGGGTGAAGGCTTCTTAGCCACAGATATTTGGGACACCGCAAATGCCCAGCCCTTGGTAAAAAGCCATGACTATAACCAGTACCCGGGAGCAATCTCCCTTTTTAGCGAATCGACCCGAATGCTGAATAAAACCCTACAAGAATCGGATTATCCCAAGCTTGGCAACTATTACCTGATCAATTTAGACAACAACAATTTAGTCGTTGTAATTTCAATAGAAACTTTTCAGCAATTTATCCTAATTGACCTTTCGAAAGTACAAATGGGGATTTTAATGAGTGTCGCCCTGCCAAACTTATTAAGCAGCCTGGCAGAGCTGGACAAATCTGAGTTAGCAGCTGAAAGTAAAGCAGCTGAAATACCGGCGGAAAAGGATGCTGTAAAAGATACACCGGAAGAACAGAAGAGCAGAAAAATACGGGTTCCTTCCGCACTAAGGGAATTTATTGATGCTTTAACCGGCCCTACTTTTTTCCCGCCAAGAACATAGCCAGCTAACAGAAGGTTTGTTTTGCCCTCTTTTTTAAATCATTAACTGGTTATAGTCTTAATATTGCATTTTATAATGGATGTTGCGGTAAGTAAAAGGTATTAGCCATTTTGCTATCTGCTGTAGATGTGATCATTTAACTCTTCATAAAAATGCTGTCCTGATCGGGGCAGTATTTTTTTTTGACCGATCCCACCTGTTAATTGAAGACGATATGGCGGAAATTGATTTACTCATATCCTACCCCACTTTACAGGTTTGCCGATTTTCTTTATTGCTCACATGACAATATCACCGGTAATCAGGTTGGCAGATAAAATTATTTCGATTATAAAAGAAGGAATTATAGAAACTATGGAGAATCTTAATCCAATTGGAATTCTTTTAGACAAAAAGATTGAGTGTATTTTTAGTTGCAACATGGTGACAAAGCATCTACTAAATTGATTTTCTATACATAAAATGCATTAAATGGTATTTATACCATTTATTTGGCTTTAATTAGAATTATAAATGAAAGGGGGTGAGATAATAAGTCATATTTCCAGTATTTTTATTTACCAGCTTTAAAATCATTATAATACGTTTATGGGAGGTATAGCATTGAGAGAACGTTGGACATGGCGTGGAGCGTTTATTGTTGCTGCTATCGGTTCAGCAGTGGGACTGGGGAACCTGTGGCGTTTCCCATATGTTGTTTATGATAGCGGCGGTGGAGCATTTCTAATCCCCTACCTGGTAGCCCTCATTACAGCAGGCATTCCGCTGATGATGCTTGAATTTACCCTCGGTTCACGCTTTCTTGGGTCGGCACCACTGGCGATGAAGCGGGCAAAGCCTTCTTTTGAATTTGTAGGCTGGTGGGCTGTTCTGGCCGGCTTTGGGATCATTACTTACTATGCAGCCATCCTAGGCTGGTCATTACGATACCTTTGGGAAGCTTTTACTCTCGAATGGGGAGCAGATGCCGGTAATTACCTTTTTGATAAAGTTCTACAGCTAATGCCCGTCCTGGAAGCTGAAGCGTACGGTTCACTTTCAGGGATTTCCACAGAACTAATAATTCCATTTATTATCGGCTGGCTGGCTATTTTCTTAGTAGTTTTCAGCGGAATTAGAGGGTTGGGCCGGGTAGTCATGGTCACAATGCCCCTTCCTTTTCTACTAATTCTAATCCTGATGGTCCGTGGTTTAACCCTACCAGGAGCAGTTGATGGGCTAAACTTCTACCTGACCCCCGATTTTACAGCTCTTGCTAATACCCA
>PUPC01000124.1 GCA_003553185.1 Planctomycetota bacterium
AACGCCATAATTGGCAACTTGTTATACCATCCCAGAATCCGATCGGGCGATTCTCCCCGGGACCGCCGCGCCGGTCCATGTTGCAAAAAAGCAACGCTCCTGGCCACCTTTGCGACCGGAACCGCACATAAGAGGTTGTATGCCAAGGCCTTATGCCTAATGTTTCGAAAAAGCAACGCGACTGCGGACTATGTTTCGAAAAAGCATCATCGTCGGTCCGTTGGCAACGGCGCACCTGGCCGCCGATATGCGCGGTCATTTCTCGTCGTTGGCCTTCAGGAACCGCTCGAGCGATCGCAGCCGGATGGTTGGGCGCTGCTGAAACTGGAGAGCGACGCCCGATATGCCTTCCGGAGCGACCTCCTCGGGGTATTCGCCTGACGAAAGCGGCTCCACCCTGCGGACCACTCCGCTCCCGACCAGCGTCAGTTCCGAGAAGTCGTCCTCGGCGTCTCGGCTTTGCACACCGATTCGCAGCCAGACGACGTCGCCTGCCTCGACGTGCCCACGGGGTGCCTCAAAGTAGACCCCGCCTGAGCTGACGTTCCTGGTCATGCCCAGAATCTGAGACAAGCTGTCCTCGCCCTGGTTGGAAAACCGGACAGGCAATGCCAGTTGGAGCCGTTTGTCCCGCCTCCTTTCCCGTTCGGGAGAACTCATTCCGCTCTCCCCCTCCCTGTCTGCTTCGACATCACAAATCCCTCCCAATCCTGATTTCACTGTGCACCCGCCACACAAATACCGTGCAAATTTCGTGCCGATATCTCGCGCAGATTCGACCAGATTTCGCCTGAACTCACAAGCTCCTATCTTCCAGTGTATTAGAAACCAAAGAGTCTCTTGGATGCGAAAAGCGTCCTGCGTCGAGCTCCGATTCATGGGGATTTAAATCAACATGTTGGGCAAGCATGGGGAAAAAACGAAACATCGCCTTCCCGCGACGTCCCGTCGCGCCGGCGGCGCGGGCGGCATTATTTCCTCGCCTGCCTCTTGTGTGCCTCCGTCTGTTTCGACAGCAACAGGCCATACTCGATGGCGTCCAGCAGGGCGATGTAACTCGCCTCGATGATGTTGTGCGAAACGCCGACTGTCCCCCATCGCTCCTGGCCGTCGGTCGACTCGATCAGCACCCGAACGTCGCTGCCGGTGCCGCCGGTGCTCTCGATTACCCGCACCTTGTAGTCGACCAGCGAGATGTTCTCGATCTCGGGGTGGAATTCCATCAGCGCCTTTCGGAGAGCGTTGTCGATCGCACTGACCGGCCCCATGCCTTCGGCGGCGGTATGCACCTCGCGATCTCCCAGGCGGACCTTTATGGTCGCCTCGGACAGCATCGACCCGTCCTCACGCCGCTCGGACATAATCCGGAAGCCACAGCGATGGAACAGCTCCTGCCGGAGGCCGAACGCTTTGCGGATGAGCAGGTCGAACGAGGCCTCGGCCCCCTCGTATTGATATCCGCGGTTCTCCAGGTCGACCAGCTCCTTGATGAGCTGCTTGACCTCGGGCGAATCCTTCTTCAGTTCCTTGCGATACCTCGAAAGCCGATCGAGCATCGACGATCGGCCCGCCAACTCCGAGATGAGCAGGCGGCGTGCGTTCCCGACCCGTTCGGGCGGGACGTGCTCGAACGTGCTCGGATCCTTCCGTACCCCGTCGATGTGCATCCCGCCCTTGTGGGCAAACGCGCTCTCGCCGACATACGGCAGGTTTTTCGGATGGGGCAGGTTCGCCATCTCGGAGACATAGCGCGACAGGTCTCGCAGTTTGGTCAGCTTCCGCTTGCCGATGGTCCGCCGGTCCATCTTCAGCTCGAGATTGGCGACGATGGTGCACAGGTTGGCGTTCCCGCAACGCTCGCCGTACCCGTTCATCGTGCCCTGGACGTGGCTGCAGCCGTGTTCCACCGCGGCCAGTGAGCCGGCCACGGCCAGGCCGGCGTCGTTGTGAGTGTGGATACCCAGCGGCAAGTCGAACTGCTCGGCCACCCGGTCCACGATCTCGCCGATCTCCCAAGGCAGCGAACCGCCGTTGGTATCGCACAGCACCAGCACCTCGGCCCCGCCGTTTACCGCCGCCTCCAGCGTCTTCAGCGTGTACTCGGGGTCCAGCTTGAAACCGTCGAAAAAATGTTCCGCGTCGTACACGGTCTCGAGCTCGTGCCCGCTTAAGAACCGACACGAGTCCTCGATCATTCGCAGGTTTTCCGACCGGGTGGTGCCGAGCACCTTCTCCACGTGCAGCACGGAGCTCTTGCCGAAGACGGTGGCCACCGGAGCGCCGGACTCGATCGCCGCCTTCAGGCCGGGCGACCGTCCCGGCGCCTGCTTCGGCCGGCGGGTGCTGGTAAAGGCCGCCAGCTTTGCGTGCTTCAGGTCGAGCTCGCGCGCCCTTGCGAAAAAGTCCGCGTCCTTCTTCGCCGCACCGGGGAACCCGCCCTCGATGTAATCGAACCCCATCTCGTCCAGCTTCTGGGCGATCAGGAGGCGGTCCTCGGCCGAGAACACGATGCCCTCGCCCTGGCTGCCGTCGCGCAGCGTACAATCGTAAACAACAATATCTTGCATCACGACCTCGGTTATCGTAAACGGGATACTTACCCCATTATTTCAAACCATTTGATTCTATTGCCGCGCACCGGCAAGTCAAGCGCCCGGCTTGTCTCGGCTTGACATTCGGCGGGGTGCGGAATATAATTCCGGCGTTGGGTGAGCGTCACGTTTTGCGCGGTTTGACAGGCCAAACGCGGCGCCTCAAGGGGCATATGCCTCCGGGTGTGTGGTCGCCGCCGTACTCTTCGCCGCGGCGGTGACGGAAGCCCCGAGAGTGTCGGGCGGAGCCCTGCCGGGGCGTGGCGCAGTTTGGTAGCGCGTCTGCTTTGGGAGCAGAAGGTCAGCGGTTCAAATCCGCTCGCCCCGACCAGATTCGGCCCGGCACGACGGACCGGGCCGGCCGCATCGCATGGTGGATGTAGCTCAGTCGGTGAGAGCGCCAGATTGTGGTTCTGGAGGCCGAGGGTTCGAATCCCTTCATCCACCCCAGACGGACGGCACGGGGAGCAAAGGCCGGTCGCCGTCATCCGTTCGCTCAGATTAGCTCTTCCCGCACCACACTCAGCAGTTCGGCCCGGTTGTACGGTTTGCCGACGAGCACCTGGCTGGGCTGCCTGTCCACGCTGGCGGTGACCAGTGAACTGAGGTAGACGACCGGGATGTCTGCGGTGGCAGGCGTGTCGCGAAGCGTCTGGCTGACGTCCCCGCCGTCCATTTCCGGCATCATGATGTCGAGGATGATCAGGTCCGGTCGCCTGCGCCGAGCCAGCCGGACGGCCGTCCGGCCGTCTTCGGCCTGGATGACACGGTATCCGGCGGTTGTCAGGTGCTCGTTCAGCATTTTCAGGACGACCGGATCGTCGTCCACGATAAGGATCGTCTGCATCGCTTTCTCCTCTATGTGAGTAGTGAACGGAGTTGGCCCACGGCTTCTTTCAGGTCGTCGATCCGGCGGTGTACGACCTCCCAGTCCCGGTTTGTGCCGCCTGCGGATTCCAAGTCCGATGTGATTTGCCTGACGCGATCCAGCCGAAGCATGGCGGCGGAGCCCTTGAGCCGGTGAGTGACCTGTGCGATCCGACCGGAGTCGCGGGAGCCGGCCGCCGCATCGAGTTTCTCGAGCCCGTCGCTGGCGTCATCGTGAAAATTGTGCAGCAATTCGTCATAAAGCTCCGGCGATATCTCGAGCTCGGCCGCGGTCCGGGCCTTGTCCAGTGGCATCGGGCCGTCTGGTTCCAACGGGGAATCTTCCCCGGTCGAGCGCCCCGTCTTTCCCGCCCACTTCGCCAGTTTCTCCTCGAGTTGTTCGGGGTCAATCGGCTTGCCGAGGAAGTCGTCGAACCCGGCCTGTTCGCATTTTTCTCGGTCCTCATTGCGGACGGCTGCGGTCAGTGCGACGATGGGGAGGTCCTGCTTGCCGGCTTCCCGTAAGGCGGCCGTCGCCTTGAGCCCGTCCATCACCGGCATCATCAGGTCCATAAACACCACGTCGTACTCGCCTTCGAGCGCCCTTTCGACCGCCTGTTGGCCGTTCTCGACGAACTCTGCCGTGCAGCCGAGAACCAGCATCCGCGCCTGCATCAGCTTCCGGCCGAGCGGGGTATCCTCTGCGACCAGCACTTTTACGCCCCGATATGGCGCTTTTTTATCACACTCGAACATTGTGGGCCTCCTCTCCAACAACGGCATGATTGTCCTCCGCCCTGGTCCTGCCCTCCTCCTGCTCATCCGGCCCCACGCCCAGTTCGGCCAGCAGGGTGTCGCCGGTAATCCCATCCTCCGGGAAGGTGGCCATCACCCAGGTGACGTCCGTCTGGTCGAGGACATCTGCGGCACCGCGTGTCATTCGTCCGCACGGGATTCTGGCATCCTCCGCGTCAACTCCGTCCAGAACGACATAGACCCCGCCTTCCCAGTCGAGGCCGACATAATCGCCGGGCCGCTTATGGTCTTGGAATATGGCAGCAGTTTTCGCCGCCTGCGCCCGGGTCAGTTCGGGCTCGGTTCGCAGTCTGCAAACGGTCAGACCCTGCATCTCCGGCTCCAGGTTGGCGATCATCGCGTCGAGTCGCCCGCACAGCTCGTCACGCGAGCCGATGAGTTCGACCTTGGGCTTTCGGTCGGCCTCTTCCTCTCCGCTCGTTTCCGGATTGATGGGCAGGAAAAAGCTGAAGCGGCTGCCCCGACCTCTGCCTTCGCTTTCGACTGCCACCCGTCCGCCGTGGAGTTGGGTTAATCGTCGGACCAGAGGCAGACCCAATCCGGTCCCCGGCGTGTCGGCTTTTGAACTACCCGGGACCTGATAGAACTCCTCGAACAGGTGCTCCTGATCTTCCTTTGCGATGCCGATGCCGGTGTCGGCGACAAAAATCTCCACGTCCCCGCTGTCCACGCGCATGCCCACCGTGATGCTGCCGCCCTCGGGGGTATATTTGGCCGCGTTGGAGAGGAGATTGAACACGATCTGTTTCAGCATGCGCTCGTCGGCGACAATTTCCAGGCCCGTAAGGTCCTCGGGCACGTCGAGGGATACGTTGATGCCGTGTGTGTGGCACTTTTCGCTGATCATCGTCAAGCTTTGTTCAAGCAGCTCGAACAGGTTGACCCCAATCAGATTGAGGGTCATCTTCCCCGCCTCGATTTTCGACAGGTCGAGGATGTCGTTGATGAGATCGAGCAGATGCTGTCCGCTCTCTTCGATATCGTTGACATATTCGGCCTGCTGTTCGTTGAGTTCGCCGAAATGCTGCTCCTGGAGGATTTGCGAGAAGCCGATGATGGCGCTGAGCGGGGTGCGCAGCTCGTGGCTCATCGCCGCGAGGAACGCGCTCTTCGCCTGGTTGGCCCGCTCGGCGGCCTCCTTTGCCCCTCGAAGTTCCTCCTCCGCCTGTCCACACCGATATGCCTCGCGGATCAATGAGGCGTTGGCTTTCGAAAGGGCATTGGTCCGCTCGACAACCCGGTGTTCGAGCTCGGCTTGGGCCTTCCGCAGTGCGGCTTGGGCCTGTTCGCGTTCGGCGATCTCCGCCTCTAGTTCCTTGTTGGCCGCCTGGAGCGCCTCGGTCCGCTCTCTAACCCGGCGCTCGAGTTTTTTCTGGGCCGTCTTCAAGAATCGCTCTGAGCGGTGCCGTTCGGCCAGGTATGTCTGGACCATTTTCGCCACCCCCAACCACAGGAAGGTGAGGAGCGGCAGGACGATCCCGGCCCAGAGCAGGGCGTGTCGGGTCTCCTGCTCCCGCTTGTTCGTCAGCCGCCTTTGTTTGGCCCGGACCCGGCCGGTCAGGTCCTGCTGGCTGGCCGCGTAGGCATCCTTGAGATCGCGGTACGACTCCGAGTTCAGCAGAACGAATGCCTCGTCCTGCTCCCCTCGGCTGATGTGGGCAAAGGATTCAGCCTCCATTCCGCGCAACCCGGTCACGATGTTGTCCCACCGAGCCCCGGTCTGGGAGAGAAAGACGTTCGGGGCGACCGAACTGGCATCCTGGGTGGCCCGACCAAGATTATGTTTGTAGAACTGATAGCGGCCTTCCCACCAGCAATCGCCCGTGGCAGCGGCGATATAGGCCGACATCTGCACCATTTCCTCGGCCTGAACAACCAGCGTCCACGACAGTTGCAGTTGGGCCTCGCATTCGCTCGTCTGTTGCGCAATGCGATGAGCGTTCGAGACAAACCAGCCCAGCCCGGCAAGAGCCACGATGGTGAGGACGAGAGCGGCGGTGAGCAGCTTGACCGGTAACCGGCGAAGCCGACGGTACAACCGAGTTGCTCTTGTTGCAACCTCCATGCCCCCAATCCTTTCGTCATTCGGTGACTTTGGGCCGGGCATTTCCTGTCCGGAAACATTACCGGGCGGGACTGTCAACTATGTTAGTAATTTTCTCGTTTAATTTTTCATTCGAGTTGATATCTTAATCTTAAGTGACGCCCTAGCTGTTCACTTGGTTTTGTGAGGAGAATAAATTGGATTGGGATATCGGCTGATTTGCGACCTCCACTCTTGCGGTTCGGCTTGCCACATCGTAGAATACACATCAGTACACTCGGTATTTTGCCGTATGATGGGTGACCAATCACCCGAGAACGAAAACATGGGAGGCAGATGATGAAGAGCTTGGACGGGTCAAATCGCGGGATGCGAATTTTGAGGGTATGGGCGCCGGCAGTACTGATGATGGCGGCTATGGCGTGGATGGCGGACCCGGCGGAGTCTGGGAACTGGCCGAACTTTCGCGGGCCGAACTTCGACGGCTCGGCCGAGGCGGCGAACCTGCCCGCCCAGTGGACGACCACCGAAGGGGTGCAGTGGTCGGTCGAACTGCCCGGGATCGGGGCGGCAACGCCCGCGGTCTGGGGAGATCGCATCTTCCTCAACGCTGCCGACGCCGAGACCGGCGACCTGTTCGCCCTGTGCCTCAACACGGCCGACGGAAGCGAACGGTGGCGGCGCACACACGGGAAGAACCAGCGCCGGGGCCGGAACGACATGACAGCGCCGTCGCCCGTTACCGACGGCAACGTCGTGGTGTTCCTGTTCGGGACCGGCGAGTTGATCGGCTACGACTTCGATGGCGAGCAACTGTGGAGCCGGAACCTCCTCGAGGAATATCGCGCCCTGTCCTGGCTGTTCGGATACGGGGCCAGCCCGCTCCTCTATCAGGGCCGTCTCTACGTGCAAATGATGCGCCGTCCAACCCACCGGGGCATCCCCGAAGACGAGCCGCTGGAATCGTTCCTGCTCGCCCTGGACCCCGAGACCGGGGAGGACCTGTGGAAGCACGAACGAGACGCCGAAGCCCGGGCCGAATCGTGGGAATCCTACATCACCCCCGTCCCCCACGGCCCCGAAGACGAACCCCAGATCGTGCTCGCCGGTGCAGACGCCATCACCGGCCACGAAGCGGCGACGGGCCGTGAACTCTGGCGCCGAAACTTCAACGAACGGCGCCGGCCCAACTGGCGGCTGGTCCCCACCCCCGCCAGCGACGGCGAACGAATCTTCATGCCGCTCCCCCGCGGGGGAACGATGGCCGCGGTCCAGCCGGGCGACGACGTCACCCCGCTCGATGAAAACACGGCCTGGCGGCTGACCCGGAACGCCCCCGACGTGTGCTCGCCGCTGCTCTACAACGGGCGCCTCTACGTGGTGGACGGCGACCGGCACGTGGTCACCTGCCTGAACCCCGAGACCGGCGAACAGATCTGGCGGGGACAACTGGACGACGCGGCCGTCATTCGTTCGTCACCGACGGCAGGCGACGGCAAGATCTATTTCATCGACGAGCGCGGCAAGGTGTTTGTGCTGGCGGCCGGCGACGAGTTCAACGTGCTCGCCGAGATCGACATGGGCGGCGGCCAGCCCGCCCGGTCCAGCATCGTCATCGCCGGCGGACGGCTGTATGTGCGGACCGCCGACACGATCTACTGCATCGGCCCGCCCGCCGAATAAACGCCCGCCGGGAACCACCCCGGTCGGCGGACGCCGGAACCGTCCGTCCGTCGGGCCGGGCGCTCCGCCAGCGGGGCCGTTCTGCGCCTCTCCGGGCGGCTCGTTCGCGGGATCAGGGGGCGTTCACTTGCTTGACGACGCAACACGCCGAGATTATACTCGATAGCGTCGGCGATCCCCGTACGCAGCTCGCCAGAGCTGTTCCCTGGCAGCGTTCGGCTCCGCAGTCACGTGCGCCCGTAGCTCAGTCGGATAGAGCATCGGATTTCTAATCCGAGGGTCGGGGGTTCGAATCCCTCCGGGCGTGCCACCTTCCCCACCCACCTTTACCGCCCGCGAGTGGAACGCTCCTGCGACGACTCGTCCGGAGCGATGATCCGCTGCAGGAACTCCGACATCGTGTCGCCGGATACGGTGCGCACGCCGTCGAGCAGGTCCGGCCCGCTCGCCCATCGCATCCGGGTGGCGGTCCCGAAGTCCTGGAAACGGCTGGTCGCCACGGCGACGGTATAGCGGCCCTCTTCACGGGGCCAGGGCGAGTCCGGCCACGGCCACAGGGCGTAGGGATCGAACGCGCGACCGACCAAGTCCTCGCGGTGCATCCGGTCGGCCACGAACCGCATCGTCTCGTTGTCGAACTCGACGGTGATGGCATCGACGATGCCCAAGCCCCAGACGGCCCGGGCCAGACTAGCCAGGTCGGCCGCCCGCATTGTGTCCGGGTCCACGCGGGGTTCGACGTCGTAGGGGGTGAAGGCGTAGTCGGTCCCGGCCATCGCACGGAGTGCTTCGCCCACTCGGCCGTACAGTTCGCGTCGTTCGGACAGGCGCGGGTCGATCCGGGGCGAATCGGCGTAGGAGGCGGGGAACGTCCAGTCCTGGTCGAGATGGGCCACGCGGAGGAACCGCCGGTCGGCAACGTCGAACAGGGCGAAGTCCGGCCCCGCGTCGAGGGTCGGGCCCATGTTGGGCCGATAGCGGCCGTCGGGCAGGACGGCGAACAGGTTGCGGAAGTAGTCGGGCTCGGCCGACCGGTAGAGCACGATGCGGAACTGCGGCTGATCCGGATGATAGTAGTGGAACGCGTAGCCCCGCCCGGCCAGCGGGTAAGAGCCGAGTACGGGCAGGTCGAGTTGTTCGCCGGAGTCGTCGAGCGGCAGCAGGTCCAGCAGTCGTCGCATGCAGGCGTTGGTCTCGGGCGTGCCGAGCACGATGAGATGGGCGTCGGGCTTCTCCGGGTCGATATCCCGGTCGGAGATAACGGGCAGGCCGCCGTACCGCTGGCGGGTCTGGGCCAGGCGCTTCGCGCCACGAGTGACCGCCGCCCGGTATTCCGGTGAGCCGCCGGACGGGACGACGACGCGAACCGGTCGGCCGTCGAACAGGTTCTGCAGCGAACCCGCGCTGTAGACGGGCTCCTGCGGCGATGCGTCGTCGGCCGAGCCGAGAGAGAACGACGCATCGGAATCAAATCGCAGGGCGACCCGGTCCGGCAGCGGGGCAGGCAGCCGGAGTCGGTGATCGTTGATGGCGATGTCGAGCGGGCGGGTCTCGTCGAAGAGTGAGTGCAGCGACCGCAGTTTCAGATGCGCGATATTGTCGGTCGTGCCGGCCAGACGCCCGGACTCTGCGGTCAGGCGCAGGCGGGCGGCCCGGTGCGGGTCGTTCATTTCGAGAACCTCGGTCCAGTAGGCGCGGCCCCGTTCGCGGGCGACCCATCGCGTGGTGAAATCGACCGTTCGGGGCAGCGGGTCGGCCCGGTGGCCGAGCAGCCAGCGGACGGCGTCGCCGTGTGCGCCGAAGACCCAATGGCCGGCGTCGGGATCGGCGACCACATCGGCCTGTCCCCCGGCTCGGCGGACTTCCCGCGCCCCGTAATAGGCGAACACCGGGCACACGCCCAAGTCTTCCAGACCGTGATAGGAGCGGATCGGCACGTGGATCAGGTTGGAAAGCGGGTGGCCCTCCGGAAGGCCGGCGTGGGAGGCCAGGGCGGCGAACCGATCGGGATACAGGGCGCCCATCCGCCAGGCGGCGAACCCACCGTAGGAATGCCCGAACAACGTGATGCGGGCCGGGTCGATGCGGAACTGTTCCTGCATGAAATCGATCGCGTCCAGGATGTCGCGTTCGGCCAGCCCGTGATACGAGCGAGCGGAGAAACCGCCGCGCCAGTCGCCCGCTATCTGTATGTACCCCTCGTCGGCCGGACCGCTGCGGAACGCGTCGCGTGTCCACCCGGCGCCCGACCCGTGGACGAACACAACGAGCGGATACGCGGTGTCCGGGTCGAAGTCGTCGGGCAAGCTGATGGCGAGTGGCTGGCCGGAACCGTCGGAACCGGGCACGAACCCCCAGAGGAACCCGCCACGCCGGGCACCCAGGGCGTCCTCGTCGGCCTCCAGTTCGTCGAGCAGGCGCTCCAGGTGAACGAACTCGAAGGCGTCTGCGACAAGCGGTTTCCCATGTTCCGGGTCTCCGGCGACGGCGGTCTCCAGCAGCCACAGCAGGCGCCCGCGCTGGCGCCGGTCGCCCCGCCCAGAGGCGGCGAGCCAACGGTCCGCACGCTCCTGGACCGAGCGGATACGATCGGCGAGATCGCCCTCCTTCACCCAGAGCGTACCGATTCGTTCGCTGTTGTCGGCGAACGTCTGGAACACGCGGACGCGGTACAGGCCCGCCTCCGACAGCCGCAGCGGGAACCCGGCGTCCAGATCGAAATGCTCGCGGATCACCTCCCGGCCCGCCTGATCCCAGACGAGAACCTCAGCCGGGCCGACCGGGTCGGTCTCCAGCCAGCGCGGGGGAGTGGCTTGGACGGAACGGAGGCCATTTTCGTCTTCAGAAGCCGCCAGGGAAAGGGACAGGAATCCCCGCCGGTAGTCGCTCCGCCGGTACAGCCAGGGCTGGAAAGGGTCGGCCGGGGTAAGCGAGAATCTCCAGCCGCGCGGGCCGCTGCCGACCTGCAGCAGGAACCGGTTGGTCCCCGGTCGGAGCCGGACGGTAAAAATGCCGTCCCGCTTGTCGAACGAGCCGTTGCGATTCGGGGTGCGAAAGACCGGGCGCCCGTTCACCCAGGCACGGTTCGGCCCGGTCGCGGCGAACATCAGGCAGACGACGGTCTCCTCGGGCACAGTCACATCGGTGACGGCGTAGCCGACACGCTCTCCGCTTCCGCCCAACGCCCGGTCGAGATCGACCACGTCGCCCGCACGTTCCGTCCGCTGCATTCGCGTTGTGTCGTCTTTCGACCAGACCCGCCCCGCCTCATCCGGGTCAAACGCCTCGCCGCCGCCGGCAGGAGCCAGGAAGTCCGCGTCCAACGCCTTCTCCGGATCGGCATCCGGGTCGAGTTCAAACGGCCCGACGACCAGCCATTCGCGGGGCATGACATTGGCCGGCGGGTCCAGTTCCCGGGCGGCGGGAATCCGGTCTGCGTCCCGTCCGGCGAGGCGTATGATGCCGCCTTGCAGGCAGCCGGCACACAGGCCGGCGGAGAGAGCCAGCAGGAGATATTTCATGGATTCCCTCTCGTCATGGTCGCCGTTGCGTCACGCCGTCCGGTACGTCGTCGTCATCGTTCTCCGATCGTCACGGTCTTTTCCGCGCTCCATTCGAAGTCGACCACGGTGACGCGCCGGTTGACGCTGTCGCTGACGTAGAGCCGGCCGTCGGCCTCGTCGAGAAACGCGGGCCAGGCAAAGTGCAGGCCGTCCCGGTCGTCGGCGTTGCCGTAACGTCCGATGCGGGCGATCCGGTTGCCGGCGGTGTCGAGCATCCATACGGAGGAGCGGAACACATCGGGCACGAACACCCGCCCGAACGGGTCGGCCGCCAGCCGAGATGTGGTACAGATGCAGTCGCCGTCGCCGAAGCTGATGTCCAGATCGGGCACCGGCCCCGCGCCGGGGAACCGCCACTCGGCGCCTTCGACGGCGACCTCTGCGGCGAGGGTTCCGGACTGGTAGCGGGCAGCGGTCGGCGGCGCGTTGTCGATGGAGACGAACGGCGCATCGTCCTCCCCGGGCCGGTAGAAGCGCGGCGAGACCCGTCCGTAGAAGGCGCCGCCCTCCGGCCCGAATTTGAGGGCCGCGCCATAGGCGAACAGGTAGTAGTTGGCGGTGGCAAACCGCCAGGGTTCCGGCAGGCGGGGCCGTCCGCCGCCCCAGCAGGTCCACATCCGTTCGGGGATGTCGCCCAGGAAATCGGCCGGATAGGGCTGGTCGGCCGGCTTGAGGTTCGCCCCGACATAGATGTTGCCCGCCGCGTCCACCGCGATCCCGCAATCGCCGGCCCCCATCCCGTCGATCACGGCCTCGCGCTTGAGCTTTCCGTCCGGCCCGTACA
>PUPC01000356.1 GCA_003553185.1 Planctomycetota bacterium
CGACCACCCGCCCGGTGACCCCCTCGCCGAGCCGATAGACGCTCCGTTTCTGCTCGGAGGACGACAGGCCGTAGGCGGCCTCGGTCACGATCTCGGACGTGCCGCGATTCAACAGGGCAATTGCCCCGTGGACCATCCCCATCTGGTCGGCGACCGCTTCGAGGACCGGCCCGAGGACATCGTGAAGGTCGGGGCTGCCGTCGAGAATTCGGCTGATCTCAAACAGCAGCGTCAGCTCCTGCACCTCGCGTTTGATCTGCGGTTCCGCCGCCACGACAACTCCTCCTGTCGAGCCCTACATCCGGGTGAGCATATCGGCCCGATCCTACAAATATGTAACAACACGGTCAAGCCCGTCGCGGTGCCCGCCGCCGTGAAAAAATCAAAGTCGAGCAAAAAACGGGCTGATTTGATTGACTTCGCCGTGTCGGCAAGTATAATTAAGCTCTTTCGATATTTGAGCAGTTGGCAGAGGACTATGACAGACAACCGTAGTTACATGGCGAAAGAGGCAGACGTGGAGCGGAAGTGGTATATCGTCGACGCCGAGGGGCTGATCCTCGGTCGGCTGGCGAGCCGCGTTGCGCTCCTGCTGATGGGCAAGAACAAGCCGATTTATACCCCGCACGCCGATGTCGGCGATCACGTGATCGTGGTCAACGCCGAGAAGGTAGCGGTCACCGGCCAGAAGATGCAGGACAAGATGTATCGTCGTGTATCGGGCTATCCGGGCGGTATGAAGTCGGAGCCCCTGGCGGAGGTTCTGGAGCGGAAG
This sequence comes from Planctomycetota bacterium, assembly GCA_003553185.1. GTDB lineage: Bacteria > Planctomycetota > PUPC01 > PUPC01 > PUPC01 > PUPC01. The sequence continues at coordinate 776 of PUPC01000356.1, forward strand.
CCGACGGCGCCCGTCGAGTTGGCGATCCGCCGGATGCTCCCTCAGACGAAACTGGGCCGGAAGATGTACCGGAAGCTCAAGGTGTACGCCGGCCCCGAACATCCCCACAGCGCCCAGCAGCCCGAACCCATCGAACTCTAACCGGAGAAACCGAGTGGCACAAGGTCCAGTCTATTTGGGAACAGGACGTCGCAAAACATCGGTCGCCCGCGTGCGCGTGTCCAGAGGCAGCGGCAAGATCATCGTGAACGATCAGGACGCGAGCGATTATTTCCCCCACGATCGCGCACTGGAACACGGCATCGCGCCGTTGCAAGCGACCAACATGCTCGGCCAGTACGACGTGTCCGCTCGCTGCAGCGGCGGCGGGTTCACCGGCCAGGCAGGGGCACTGCGGCTGGGCATCGCCCGGGCGCTGCTGAAAGCGGATAACTCGCTGGAAAGCACTCTCCGCGATCACGGTTTCCTCACCCGGGACCCCCGCGAGAAGGAACGCAAGAAATACGGTCGGCGCGGAGCACGCGCGGGCTTCCAGTACTCCAAGCGCTGAACGCATGGACTCGTCCCGCGTCAGCCGCACCGGCACATCGGCCCAGGGCTGCCATCTCGCGTCGTGGGCTTTGCCTGAGGGAATACGGGTGCTGTCCTCGAAACGTCTCGCAGATTCCAGAATCCTTCCATTGTCTGCCAACTCGGTGTGATGATCGATCTGCGCAGTGATACAGTGACGCGACCGTCGCCTGAGATGCGGCGGGCGATGGCGAGGGCGGATGTGGGCGACGACGTTTTTCGCGACGACCCCACCGTGCGGCTCCTCGAGGAACGAACGGCCGAACTGTTGGCCAAGCCCGCCGGCCTGTTCGTACCGTCGGGCACGATGGCCAACGTGGCGGCCATCCGCGCCCATACCCATCACGGCGACGAAGTGATCTGCGACGAGAGCTCCCACATCGTGCAATACGAGGTCGGGGCACACGCGGCGCTCTCCGGGGTTCAGCTTCGCCAACTTTCGGGCGAGTTCGGACTGCTGACCGCGGACCAGGTGCGCGAGGCAATTCGGCCGGAGAACATCCACGTCCCGGTCAGCCGGGTGGTCGCACTCGAGAACACACATAACCGGGGTGGCGGTTCGGTATATCCGGTCGAGCAGGCGCGCGAGATCGCCGAGATCGGCCACGCGGGCGGGGCGAAGGTCCACATAGACGGGGCGCGGCTTATGAACGCCTGTGTGGCGTTGGGGGTGGAGCCGGAGGCGTACACCCGGCACGTCGATTCCTGCACGTTGTGTTTCTCGAAAGCGCTCGGCGCCCCGGTCGGATCGGCGATCGTTGGGGATGTCGAGTTCATCGAGCGCGTCCGGCGCATCCGGAAGATGCTGGGCGGCGGGATGCGCCAGGTCGGCATCATTGCGGCCGGGGCGCTGTACGCCATCGAGCACAATATCGACTGGCTGGCCGAGGATCACGCTAACGCCAGGCGGCTGGCGACTGGTCTGGCCGACCTGCCGGGGATTGAAATCGATCCCGACACGGTGCAGACGAACATCGTCATCTTCCGAGTCAACCGTCCCGATCTCTCGGCGGCGGAACTCGTGGAGCGGATGAGCGAACGGGGCATCGCGTTCATCACGTTCGGATCGGATAGCTGCCGCATGGTGACCCACCTCGACGTATCACGCGATGAGATCGACCAGGCGCTCGACTGCCTGCATCGACTCCTCGATTGACCCTCCCGAGTCGTTTCCGGCTAAACATTTCACCTTCTGTTCCGAGAATAGCCGTGAGGACAGAAGGAGGAGAAGGTGTCTTTACAAGAGCGGTGCCCGCACGAGACGGCGTATTTTCACTCGGTCCAGCAGTTGGGCGAACTACCGCCGACCGAGCTTTGGCACTGCCCGACCTGCAAGAGCACCGTGTCGGCCGAGACGCTGGGAAAGAATGCAGGGCTTTCGGACGGAGCCCTCGGAAGCGATTCTATGACGCCGGCATCCGTCGGGGAATACAGCGGCTTCCTGCGGGCGTGACGGCTTTCCACTCCTCTGCCCACCCCCCGTTCATTTCATCGACTACGCCAGCAGCCATAAGCTGAGAGCCATCACGGCCATCCCGGAGATTGCTCCGATGATGGGGGCGTGCTCGCTCCCGTATGAACGGGCGGACGGGACCAACTCGTCGAGCGAGATGGCGATCATGATGCCTGCGATCACGGCGAACGTGGTTGGCATCACAACCGGATGTTGGATCACCGGTAGAAGCAGGAGCCCGGCGATGAGCGCACCAGCCGGCTCGGTCAGGCCGGCCACCAGTGCCCACAGAAAGGCCCGGGCCCGGCTGCCCGTGGCCGAGTACATGGGGACGGCGACGGCGACCCCTTCTGGGATATTGTGGATGGCGATGGCCACGGCGATAGCCAGCCCCAGACGCGGGTCGGCCAAGGTCGCGACAAACGTCGCCATCCCCTCGGGGAAGTTGTGGATGCCGATGCCCATAGCTGTCAGGACACCGGTCCGATGCAGCGAACTGTCGCCAGCCCCCACGGCATGGTCCTCCTGGGGGCCGAACTCGTGCGGCACCAGCAGGTCGATGAAGAAATAGCAGATCATCCCAGCGAACAGGACGAGATGGGCAATTGCGAAGGCGGCGTGCTCCCCGCCGTTACCGCCAAGGGCGGTTTCGAAATCTTCCATCGCCTCCGGGAGCAGCTCGACGAACGAGATGTGGATCATGACACCGGCGGAAAAGCCGAGAGCGAACCCGAGAAAACGAGCTCCCGGGCGTTTGATGATAATCCCCAGAAGCCCGCCAACCGCGGTGGCCAGGCCGGCTACAGTGGTGAAAGCAAGTGCTAACCAGAAGTGCTCGGGCACGTGTCGTCCTTTCCGGAATCAGTTGCTCGGTGTCGGTGTCGCAGGATCGTCCAGCGGCGTCCGTCGTTCTCGATCAGCTCGTCTGCCTCGCTCGGCCCCCAGGTGCCCGCCTCGTAATTTGGCAGCGGCAAGTCTTTCTGTCCGGCACATTCTCTCAGGATCGGGCCGAGGAACGCCCAAGCCGCCTCGGCCTCGTCCTGCCGGGTGAACAGCGTCTGGTCTCCCTGGGCTACGTCGAGCAGCAGCCGCTCGTAGGCGTCGGGCGGATGTCGTCCGAAGGCCTCGGCATAACTGAAGTCCATCTGGAACGGCTCGACGGCCATCTCGGGACCGGGCACTTTGACTTGGAACAGCATCGATATGCCTTCGTTGGGTTGGATGCGGATGGAGAGCACGTTGGGCTGGAGAGAGCCGGTCGGCCGTCTGGCGGACCGTGACCGGGCAAAAGCATCGGCCGTGTTGAACAAGACGCGGGGGACCGGCTTGAAGTGAACGGATATCTCGGAGATGCGGGCCGGCATCCGCTTGCCCGTGCGGATGTAGAACGGTACGCCCGACCACCGCCAGTTGTCGATGTACGTCTTCAGGGCCGCGAACGTCTCGGTGTTCGAATCGGGAGCGACGTCTTCCTCCTCCCGATATCCGGGCATCGGCTCGCCGCCTATCGAGCCGGCGGTATATTGGCCTCGGATGCAATCATTTCGAAAGCAGTCCGACGGGATGGGGCGGAGTGCGGTCAGCACCTTGACCTTGGCGTCGCGGACGTCGTCGGGAGCCAGCGAGTTGGGCGGCTCCATCGCGACGAGACATAAGAGGTGCATCAGGTGGTTCTGGACCATATCCCGGATTGCCCCGGCCTGGTCATAATAGCCGCCTCGCCCGGCGATACCTACGGTCTCGCTCACTGTGACTTGTACGTGGTCCACGTACTTCTGATTCCATATCGGCTCGAAGATGCTGTTGGCGAACCGGAGGACGTGGATGTTCTGGACGGTCTCCTTGCCCAGGTAGTGGTCGATGCGGAAAATCTGGCGCTCGTCAAGGACCGTGTGGAGATGCTGGTTTAACTGCCGGGCCGATTCGAGATCGCTGCCGAACGGCTTTTCCACGACCACCCGCGGCCCGATGCCATCGTCTGAACGGTGCTCGGCCAGACCGGCCCGGCCGAGTTGATCGACGATGGGGATGATGGCTTTGGGCGGGACGCTCAGGTAGAACGCTCGGACGGCATCGCCGGGGCCGTCGCGCAGCATCTCCCGTAAAGAGGTATAGTCATCGGGGCGATCGTAATCAAGCCGGTGATACGCCAGGTGTTCGGCGAAGTCAGCCCACCCCTCGCATTCGTCGTCAAGGTGCTGGCCGAGTGTCCGGGCGAACTTACCGGCCTCTAGATCGGTCCGTCCGACGCCGATTACGCGAAACTCGTCGGGCAGAAGGCCCTGCTGGTAAAGGCGGAACAGGGCGGGGACGAGCTTTTCCCGGGTCAGGTCTCCGGATGCTCCAAAGATTGTCAGCTGGAACGGATCAACACGTTGTCTTTTGTGGTTCGACATAGCCGATTCCGGTCCAGATAACCCCTTTCGGCATCTCGGTAACATGCCGTGGGCAAGCCCTGCTCAGCTCCTGCCAAGCCCGTCCGATTTCGGAGCGGCGTCGGCTCAGTCTTCTTCCGGTGCCGGCGGAGTGTAGGTGCGTGCCGCCAGTTCGCGATCGATCATCAACATCCCGCCCGGGCTCTGGGAGGCCAGCCGCAGTGTTGCGACCAGATCGTTCGCCGAGTCTTCCTCCTCGACTTGCTCGTCCACGAACCAGTCCAGGAACGAACGGGTGGCGTGGTCTTTTTCTTCGATGGCCTGATCGACCAGGCCGTTTATCAGGCCGGTGACCTTCTGCTCGTGTTCGAGGACGTTCTCGGCGACGGCGACCGCGTCATCCCAATCTGTCGGCGGTCCGTCGATGGCGGCCAGCAGGACGCGCCCGCCGCGCTCCTGTACATATTCATAGATCATCCGGGCGTGTGTGACCTCTTCCTGTGCCTGGCAGTCCATCCAGTTGGACAGTCCTTTCAGGTCCTGGTCGGCGGCCCATGCCGACATCGCCTGATACATGTAGGCGGAGTACAACTCGGCATTGATCTGTTCGTTCAACATGTTCAACATCTGTTCGCTCAGCATATGTCTCTCCTCTTTCCTCGTCTATTTCCTGGTCAAACGTTCCCGCCTTCGAAGTTCCACTGTTCCTCCTTCATGAACCAGTCGGCGGTCCTTTCGAAGTATTCGAGCGTGTTGTCCAGGACCTGGAGGTGGAATCGTTCGATATCGGCGAGGACCCGGCACAGGTCCTTTGTGTCGCCGTCATCCGTGTCTTCGGCCCATTTCGCATAGGCGTTGATGGACTTCTTTTCCATTTCCCGCGCCGCGTTGATGGCATCGACATCGCTCTCCGACATGGCCAGACCGGCCTTTGTCTGATCGGGCACATCGGCGAAAATATGTTTCAGGCGGGCGTACATGTCCCGGTTTGCCTTGGTGGCGCTGTCCACTCCGGGGACGTTGTCCTCAATCCATTTGATATGATCAAGCTCGTCATCGGCCAACGAACGAAACATCCTGGCCACCAGTTCGCTCGATGCTTTCCCGGCGATGTCCAGATAGAACACTTTTCCGTCTTCTTCCAGCTTGATAGCGGTTCGGGCTACTTCTTCACGTGTCACGGACATATTCGTCACTCCTGATTATTGATGGGTTGTATTGATCGCCCTGTGCGTTTCAGCTCGCCCAGAGGCCGTGGATATTGCAATGTTCGCGAGCGGAGACCTCGTCGGGCTCGGCATCGACGACAAACAGGGCGGACGGCTCTTGGCCTGGTTCGAGGAATTGGCGATATGCTTTGCCGTTGTGGATCAGTTCGATCCACTCGATGTAGTGTTTTTCGAGCATCGGGTGCGGGACACTACCGACCTTGACTTCAAGGCCGCCGGAGGTCTTTTCTACGACCGGCACGTGCTTCTCCTTTCCCTCATCGACCGATTTCGCGTCGAGAAGCTCCATTGGCTCCTCGCAGCATACCAGTTCGCCGGGCCCGCCGGTCAACACCTCGACGATATTTCCGCAGATGTCGCAAGAATAAATTTCCAGTCGCTTTGCCATCAAGTACCTCCTTCTGACCTGTTTCTGTATAGCCGTGCCCGATACCGAGCCGGCTCGGCCTCAGCCCGTTTCCTCCCCGGGCTGGCAGAGTTATATCACGTCTGAGGGTGGAGTGCAACTGTTTCTCTTTCGATATCTGTTTCGATGAATGTAGAAAAAAGAACGGAAGCCGAACGAGGGGGAGGGCTCGCCCGGCTGCCAGTTCTCGGCGTTTCGGGAACACCCCGAACGCCATTCCGCGGTTGTTGGCCGATTACAACCGCCTCGGAAAAAGCACCGCTTTAATTCGGTGCACCCGAAATGGGGGGCGGTACGGCGGAGTTGAATTCCTTATGGCCCCGGAGGGAGTGACCGAGGCGTCTGACAGCAGGGGCAATGCTGCCGTTGCCCAGGCCGGTATTGCTGGAGTCCGGGTTTGGGGTATGGGCCCGGCCTTGGGCTGGGACGGAATGTTGTCCGCCGTACCGTGGGGGATCTCAATTATCAAAAAGCGTTCCGCCAGAATCTCTGCTGGCGAACGGTTCATATATCGGCCGTTCGCCCCCCCCGCTTGTCGCCCTCCTCCAGAGGGGAAGGGGGGGACGGTGCGGCGGAGTTGAATTCCTTGTGGCCCCGGCGGGAGTGACCGAGGCGTTTGACAGCAGGGGCAATGCTGCCGTTGCCCAGGCCGGTATTGCTGGAGTCCGGGTTCGGGGTATGGGCCCGGCCTTGGGCTGGGACGGAATGTTGTCCGCCGCACCGTGGGGGAATTTCAATTTTCAAAAATCATTGTCGATGGCCACCGCCATCAACTACATTACATCGTATTTCAATGGCCAAAAGACCACAATCGCCGTCCATCCTATCTTTATGCCGAGTTTCGGTGATAGTGTCTGTCCTGATTTGTACTACCTCCGACAACCGTGAATGGAAGCGAATAGGGCGGTACGGTGGACCGTGGATTGTACCCGGTCCCGGCGGGAGAGAGCCGGGTCATTCGGCAGATGTGATACTGCCTTTGCCGAGGTCGATTAATCTTGATGTTGAGCCACTGTAGTATGTTTGGACCTTCGGCGGAATGTAACACGTTCCACCGCACCGCTGTGTTTCTGTTGTCAAATAACGATCGAATTGCTTACGCTTTGACTACGATTCTATGATATGAGTACCTCTTTCTCCCCACAATCGCCCGTCCGACTATTTATGTGCGGCAATTCGGCGATTCCCCAAGCCCCAGTTTACCCTACGTCGACACAGGCCCGGTCTGTTGGTCTCCCGCTGGGGTGGCCGCAAGAAGGCCCGGGACGGCTACCAGTCATCACGTGACCAGTCCTTCGAGCGTTGTTTCTTCCGTCGTCCCCGCCGCTTCTTCTCGTCCAATCGCCGCTCCTGCGAGGCCTTCGTCGGTTTTGTCTTCTTGCGCTTCTTTCGGCGTTGGAGCGCGCCCCTCAATAACTCCGCGAACTTCTCGATGGTCGCATCCCGGTTCGCCGACTGGCTGCGGTGTTTCTGCGAGGAGACGTGCAGTACTCCCTCATTATTGATCCGGGTTTTCAGGCGGGACCGGATGCGTCGTTTCTGGCCTTCGGATAAACTCGGTGAATTCTCGACGTCGAAGCGAAGGGTGACCCGGGTCTCTGAAGTGTTCACGTGCTGCCCGCCCGGTCCACTGCTACGAGAGGTGGTGAATTCGAGTTCGCTCTCGGGAATTGATAAACGTTGGTGAATGCGTACCACAAAATCCTCCGATTCGTTGGCTTTTCGTCGGTCCGATGGCGGACCGGATAGTCGGCCGACCGGAACAGCCGGCCGCCCTCGTCCGGTTTACGTTCCCGTGCCCAGTGCCGCCTCGAGCAGGGGGGCGGTCAATTGGGCGACGCCGACCGGTCCGCCGGGGAGCTCGAGCGGCGGTTCGGCGAGAAGGACCGCTTCCCGGCCCGGTTGATCCGGCGGGAGCCCGTGGCTGCCCTTGATTAGTGATGGATCGAGCGGGATCGAGCGGGTCTTGGGGTCGAATAACAGCTCGACCGGATCGAACCCCGGTTTGCGGTGGATATCCACGGTCCGGGCGAAATCCGGGGCGAGGGATGGATCCTCCCACCAGTAATAAGCGAACCAGGCGTCCTCTTCCGCGAAGAGTACCAGGTCGCCGCTGTTCGGGTGGTCGAGGCCCAGTTCGCGCAGCCGGTCGCCCCGGGCAACCTCGGCCACGATGTTCATGTCGGCGAGAACGTCGGCCGCCTCATCCACGGCATCCGGCTCTGCAAACACATGGGCGACTTGGTGGTCAACCATCGCGAATGCCCGGCTGTTCTCCCGGTCGATCATCTCCACTCCGTTGTCTTCAGAGACCTGCAGCAGGCCCGCCCGGCGCAGGGCGACGTTGGGCAGATCGGCCCGTGAGACAGGGCAAAGGGCGTATTCGGAGAGCAGAATCACGCGCGGCTTGACCGGCTTGAACGCCTTGCCCAGCCCGCTGATAAACTCGGCGACGGCCGTGTCGATCCGCCCGGCCTCGGTCCGGAACTCGCCGCTGTCGGGACCGTGCCGCTGGCCCGCGTAATCGAGGTGGGGCACATAGACGAGCGAGAGGTCCGGCTTGAACCGGGCCAGGGTGCGCAGGCCGGCATCGAGAATCCACTGGCTGGACTCGAGCCCGGCCATCGGCCCCCAGTATCGATGCAGGGGGAAATGGTCCAACTCGTCAACCAACTCCTGGTACAGGCCGTCCGGGCTCGAATCGCACCACGGGATCGTCCGACCGTCCGGGGTGTGTTTCGGATGCGGGTTGATGAAAATGTCGGCGGTATTGGCCTTCAGGCCCTGGAAGAAGAGAACCGCGGTCTTGGCCTGCGGGTTCCGTTGTCGCAGCCGCTCCCAGATGGGCGGACGCTCGATCCGATCGGCAGGCCACGTCCAGAGTGTCACCGAGCGGTCCGAACGGTCGAACAGACCATTCGCGATGATCCCATGTCGGGCGGGCGGCGCGCCGGTGACCAAGCTCACCTGGACCGGGCAGGTAACGGCGGGGGTAACCGGTACGACTTTTCGTACTCCGCCCGTTCGGAAGATGCGGGCCAACTCGGGGAACAGGGGCGGCGAGTCGAAGTGGCTGGGGACCGCGCCGACCAGATCGATGACGACAATCGGTTCGTTCATAGATATTCCTCCAGAATATGCTTGGCTTCGGTGGCGACTACGACCGCGTTGTGGCTGTGGCGGGAGAGTTCGACGCAGGCCGGGCCGGTATAGCCGATCTCGCGGAACGCACCGAAGACGGCGGCGAGATCGACCTCGCCCTCGCCAAAGAACAGATGGTCGTGTACACCCCGGCACATGTCGTCCAGGTGGACGTTCGCCAGGTCGTGCGAATGCTGACGAATGAGAGAGTCGGGCGGCCCGTGCTCGTTACACTGCAGGTGCCCGATGTCGATGGTCAGCCCGAAGTTGGGGCGTTCCACGGCCGAGGCCAGGTCCCGGTAGCCGGCCAGCTTGTCGATGAGCATCCCCGGCTCCGGCTCGAAAGCGAGGGTAACGTTGCGTTCGGCAGCATAGTCGGCAAGGCGGCGGCAGGAGTCGGCCAGCAGGTCGAACGCGGCTTCCGCAGGTTGACCGGCCGGGAGCGCCCCCGACCAGAAGCTGACCGCACTCGACCCCAGCCCGTCGGCAATGTCGATACAACGGGACAGGAACGAGAAACGCCGTTCTCGCGCGTCGGCCGCCGGGTCGAGCAGCGTGGGTTGATGTTTCCGACGCGCATCCAGCAGGAACCGGGCACCGGTCTCGATCACGGACTCGAGGCCCATCGCGGACAGACGGCCGCGAGCCAGCTTCAGCCGGTGCTTCCATTCGCTATCGTACGGGTTGAGAACGTTGTGGTCGACGGTGATAGCGACGCACCGATAGCCCAAATCGGCAATGATCTCCAGGGCATCGTCGAACCGGTGAAACGCGAACCCGTTCGTGTTGTAGCCGAGCAGCAAGGCAATCACCCCCAGAAACAAGACGCAGACGCTGTCAAGTCACGTGCGAACTTCTCCGCAGCAAGAACAACGGGACCAGCAGTCCCAGTATACAAACCATCCCCAAGGTGCGAAAGTGGGCCAGGGCGACCAGGGCTTGAAGCGGAACGATTCCCAGCAGTAGCGCTCGGACGACCTTTCGAATGTCACCGGCCAGCCACATGGCCCGGACCACGGTTCCCGCGGTGATCAGGATAACGAGCCCAAAGATGGCCTGAAGGAAGATCAGCGGGCCGGCGGTGAAGCCGACCAGTTCCCCCCACGCCTCTCGTACAAATCGAATTTGGAGAGCGATTATCAGGCCAGCGGTGAGCAGGCCCCCGGCCGTCGCGATCAGCAGCGGCCCGCGTCTTCGCTGTTCCTCGGCCTCGAAACGAGCCAGCCAGGTGACACCAGCCACATAGGTAACAATTGGCAGTACGGCGGGAAGGTAGAACAGAATCGCCGGCGGAGCACCGATCGTCAGCCCGAGCAGGACGTTCAACCCCCGGCAGGCGGCCATGTTGAACGGCCCGATCGGGCCGCGTTTCAGCACGAAGTCGTAGCCAAGCACGGCGACGGCGATCGATACGGCCACGGCCAGGGACGTGCGACCGAGGAACAGTGAGCCGCCCACCCCGAGCGTCAGCAGAATAATACCGACCGCGACGGCCGACGACCGGGATATCTCGCTGGCGGCCAACGGGCGATGTGCGTTGTGCTCCCGGTCCCACGCCACGTCGTGCACGTCGTTCAGGATCATTCCAGCGGAGTATAGAGCGAGCGAGATGCCGCTCACCGCCAGCGCTTCGACCGAAATGAGCCGCCCAACCAGTGCCGCGCCCAGCCAGACATCGGCCAGGGCAGTGGGCAGAGCGGCCACGCGGACGAGCCGAAGCCAGGCCGATGCTTTGCGCACACCTGTATCTCTGTCGTCGTTCATGTTGAGACGGGCAACCGTTCTCCGGTTGGTGTCTTCGTCCGCGCTTACTCGAGCAGTCCGTGGGTTCTCAGGTATGTCATCGCCGCCTCCGCCGTTTCGCGGGGAGCGTCCTGATAGGGATACAGCTCGACGGTGATCCATCCGTCGTAGCCGCGATCGGCGAGCGCCCTGACAGTGCCGGGCAGGTCGATCGCTCCTTCGCCCGGCAGGAGATGTCGATGTTCGCGCGTCGGGGCGATATCTTCGAGGTGGACGTGGCGGGGGTGTGCGGCCAGCAAATCGAACGCGGCCACCGGATCTTCGCCCACGCAGTAGAAGTGGCCGATGTCGAAGTTCAGGCCGAGGCGCGGATGGGTTATCCGGCCGGCGAACTCAAGATACTGGTCGGTTCGCTCGATAAGCAAGTCGGGCTCCGGCTCGACGAGCAGGTCCACCCCGGTCTGCTCGGCGACGGGAAGCACGGCCTCGATGCCCCGGACGAAGGTGTCCATCGCCGCGTCACGAGAAACCCCGTCGGGAATGTGCCCGCCCGGCTCGGTGCTGATATTCGCCGCCCCCAGGTCGCGGGCGATCCGCAGGGCGGCCTTTGTGTGTTCGATCCGCTGCCGCCGGGCATCTGCGTCCGGCTCGAGCCA
>PUPC01000347.1 GCA_003553185.1 Planctomycetota bacterium
CTGTCTTTCCTTCCATTTCAGCACAATCATCACACAATCTGTCGTCTGGAGTGAGCAGCCATTTTTTCTGTTCCCCTTCATACCCGGCCTGTCTCCAAAGCTCTAATTGCCCGTGATTGCTAGCTTCCATCACTTCAGTTCGAGCTATTGTTTCAGCTCTCAGCTTTCGTAGTTTAACCGCATACCCTTGTGCTCTGCTTTCTGCTGCTGTTAAAGTTAAGCCTTGATCAATCCAGTGTTGCTTTCTATTTTCTACAGCCCGAGCAAACCTGGAATGGAGTCCAATATTTTTCTGAATTTCCCTGCTCATCTGTGCAACTGTTTTTTCATCCCGATAGTATTGATGAAGAACTTCTTGCAAGCCTTCTCGAGTAGCATCAGTAATTTCTACTACTTTTTGTGAAGACTGCTCTCTTAGCCAACCAACTGCTCGGGGATTTGTCAACTCAAAATTTGCTTTCAGTGCTTGAGCTTCTGCATTCCCCGTCCTTTCAAAAACTTCTGGAAGTCTTCTTTGGAATATCGACAACAATGAATCCTCGAATTCAGTCCAATCTATCTGATCAACTATGAGCTCAATATTCGTCTCGTCCCCCAGGTCACTCAGAGGGGTACGACTTACTTCATTATAGTATATTATATTGCCTTGCTTAGATTCATTGAATTCTCGTTCACCCAGGAACGCTTGTATCCATTTAACTAATTCTTTTCGGATATAAGAGATTGAATCATTGAATAGTTTAAGGAGTTCTCCTTCCATCTTTCTTTCTTCAGTTCGCAACCACCTCCTTAAAGATTCCTTACCAACAGCAGTCTTAGCCCTTCGGCTTTCGAGAAGTTCAGCCCATTGTCTATCTAGCTTTAAAAAGTCAGTGAGAACACCCATTATTCTCACCAACTTCAGCCATTAGCTCCTTCATTGCCTCACTAATTCTTAATATGGACTCTTGAACTTCTTCATCATCTCCAAATCCATCAACCAAATTATCTAATCCATGAGCAGTTCTAACTTCTGGGGATTCAACTCCCTCTGGATACATTTCCTCCAATATCTCATCTGCTCCATCAACCTCAAATGCATTAAGCAGAATTCGAGAAAGTTCCTTGGGAGGCAATAAGAATGTGTCATTAGCTTCTGACACTGCATCTACTATATCAGATACATCCTCTTCTTCTAAGCTTGGGAAGTCTATTTCAACAGTTCGGCTTTCCCCATCATAGACTGTTATTGGATTGCCATATGCATCCTCTTCCTCATGTCCACTTAAAGGCCCTTGTGGTGCTTCGATTGCCTTGTCTATTATGAAATCAAAGATATTTTGAAAAACTGCTTTCCAGAATTCCTGCCTGCTCTGGAAATTCTTAATCATTGGCCCCATCATAGCTTCCATTGTGGCTAAATTGGATGTAGATGGATCGCCGAAAAATGGTTCCATCATATCTGTAGCAGCAGCCACCATTAAAAGAAGCCTTCTCCCATCATCAGCATCTAAGGAAGCTCCTCGAACATTCATGGGCTCTAAATCCACAGACTTATTCTCCAAAGCCATAGAACCAGCTGCTGGGACTTCTCCCCCTGCTTGTAATGAGCTTAGAGTAGATTGTATCTTTTTCTTTTGGTCTGCTATATCCTTTGCTGTTCCCTTGACTTTCTTTTTCATTGCAAACCTGCTAAGGGAAGCCCAAACACTAGCTAAATCCTCCAAAAATTTGTTATAAGCCTTTGCCCAATCCATTGCTCGATACAGTTCACTAATCCCAAATTTACTGTGAGAAAGGCAGTTAACCTTGATATGGTATGCTTCCCCAGCCTCTGCTACCTTGCTTGCAGGAGGCGCCAAATCAACATCCTCTGGCTGTCTCCAGTCTGGGAAGTAAACTGTCTCCTTTTCTTCCTTATAAGCTTCCTTCTCAAAATCATAAACTTTCCGGGTTCTAACCCGTTTGTACCAGAGCGGTTTTTGGGCATCATCTGGATCACGGATAACATCCTTTATCTCTGTATCAGGAATACTTCTTACTTTTGTTTTTCCATTTACTTCATTGGTGAAAAACACCAAATACAAATTAGAATAAATCTGTAATTCATGATCCTTAATCTGTTGAGCTTGGAGTGTAGTCAGCTCTCTCTTATTGTCATCATCTTCCATGAAGTCCTTTATCACCTCTTGAACCCTCTCATCTTCTGCCTTGTACTTGAACCCTTTACCAAACACATAATTGGTCTTTGTACTAACTGACCTGGCAATCAAAGGATTTTTTACCCAAAATAGATAAGCCTTCTTTTGTAGTGCTTCCCTGCCTCTGGCAGAAAAATCAACATCTGTATGTTTTTCTGAAAGCCTTTCCCAACCCCGGTCTTCCAATTGCATTTCCAATTGAGCTAAGGATTCTAGGAATGTTGATATTTCAGGAGTAGTCAACCCTTGAGTAGCTTCCTTAAACGTATTAGGAAGATGCATTTGTCTAGATTCATCAAAAACATTAACTGCCATTTAGCTACACTCCCAATATGGCTTCTCGCTATAAAACGGACAATTTTCAGCTTTCGCCGAGCAAAACTTAGACTTCCAACATTCTTCACACTGCTTAGTAGTTGCTAATTGAGACTCTTTCCCCTCCAACTTCAATTACCTCATCCCCTGTCATTACTTCTTCTA
>PUPC01000221.1 GCA_003553185.1 Planctomycetota bacterium
GGTTGACCATGTCGGCGACGAACACGGCATCGCTCGAAGCGGCAACAGCGTGCGGCCAGCCCAACGGGATGTACGCCCCGTCGCCCTCGTCGTCCTGATTCCCGTATTGGCCGAACCGGGTGATGAGGTTGCCCGACCGGTCGAGGACGGCAACGCCGAACCGGAAGACATCGGGCACGTAGAGCCGCTCATGAGCGTCGAGGTCGAAACGGGCCGTCTGGCAATTGCATCGGGGACCACCGAGCGACCGGGAAGTGCCCCGGCGGGATGGTATGGGTGCCAGCCCGTACCACGTCCATTCGACCCCTTCGGCTCGGAGTACACCCGGGGCCGACCGCCATTCCGGCGCCCAGCCACCCCGTTCGCCGCCGAGGTTGGGAGCGAAATAGTCGCCGTCTTCGTCGAACACCACCCGGCCTCCGTCCGGGTTGAACTTGACCAGCGATCCGTATTGTTCGGCGTACCACATTGCGGCTTCGGGCGGAAGCTGGCCGGGCTCCGTGCCCCACCCGGCGGGGGTGTCCGGCTCTCGTTGGGGCAGCAGGTGCCCGTAGGGGAAGATGTCGAACCATTCCGGCACGAGTTTCTGGGCCGGTTTGGCGTGAACACCGACGTAGATGTTTCCGTCCCGGTCGACTCGCACGCCGCCGACCGGAACATCGGTCTCGACAATATTCTCCTGGACGACCCGTCCGTCCGGACCGATTCGACTGACCCGCCCGTTGTTCCAACTGCGGAACCTCCCGTGGTGCAGCACGTAGAATCCGCCGTCGGGTGCGCCGTCGAGCCCGCGTGAATGCATGAACCCCTGTGGCAGGTCACCGATGACCTCGTGGGGGAGCCGATCGTTGTCCTGGTATGCCGGCCACTGGGCGGGGTTCCCCTCGCGGTCGAACCGGAAGAGCCGTTCCATCGCGGTCTGATGGAGGATGGTTTGCCCATCGGCGGCGAAGGCGAGTTCGCCCCATTGAGCCCGGGCCATCCGCCGATGGCGGGCGAACTGGACACGCCCCAGATAGTCACCCGTTCGCGCGTTGTAACGTCTGGCCGCCACCTTGCCGACAAGGAGTTCTTTGTTCAGCGGGTCCACCTCGATATCGATGTAGCCAGCCCCGATTGCGCTCTCGGGCATGCGGTCTCGGATGGGTTCTTCCAGCGGGCTGAATGATTCGCCGCGATCGACAGTCCGTTTGACCTGCCGATCCCCATACGAATGATGAGCCAGCCACAGGACGGCCTGTTCCTCGGAATCATCCAAGCAGAAAATGGTTCTCGCCGGGCTGTCCGGCAGGTCCAATGTGGCCGACGGTGCTTCGGCCTCGATGCTGTCGAACTTCAGGACTTGTTTGCCGTCGGTCCAGTTGTGGCCCTGGGTCCATCGCCGACCCCGGTTGCGGTCGGGGTCGGGTCGGATTGTGAGGACGTAAATCGCTCCGGTTTCGCCATGAACAGCAATCGTATCGGGATGATCGACGGCGAGTTCGTTGACCAGTTCGCCCTCGGGCGAGAAGACGGCGATACGGCCAGCGGCGTTGTCGGCCACATACAGGTTGCCCTCGCCGTCCACCGCCAGTCCACGCGGTTCCACCAGACCTGCCGGTTCTGCACCGGCCTCCTCGGGGTCACCCAGGAAGACTTCCGGCTCGCCATCTGCATCCCACGTGGTCCGGACCACCGCTGGAACCGGCGCGCCTCCTCTACTACGATGCCCGGCTGCATAAATCGTCTCACCGTCCGGCGACAGGGCGAGCGAGATGTACCCGCTGCCACCCCATTCTCTTCGAACAATGAGCGGACCGAGGTAGTCGTCCTCGACGCTGCTGTCGGGACCAAACACGAGGACCCGGCGTGAGGCGTTGCCAAACCCGTACGGTCCGTCGCCCATCGGGGCGTTCGTCGTAGCCATCTTGCCGTCAGGCCGCACGACAATGCTCTGCCGGGATGTTACCCCGGCCTGCGGGTAAATACTGTGGTTGTTGCCGTGATAGACGAGGGGGACTTCGTCCCCATCTTTGGTCGTGATCCACTGGACCCCGCTCCGCTGCTCTTCATCGAGTTGAGCCGAGTAAGGCATGATCTGGCGGATATAATTCCCGTCCCGATCGAAACTCTTGATTTCCATTCCAGGGTAGTGGCCGTTCGGGGCCACCCATCGGGAGATGACGAGCAGGTTGCCGTCCCGGTCGGTTCCGAGTCCCACCGGCGAGCCCTGGCTATGCGGGGAATCGCCCACAAATCGATCGAACTGGGGGCTGAGGCCTGTGCGAACGCGGGCGGTGAACGGTCCGTTCTCGGCCGGCTCTCCGTTATCGCCCAAACCGTCCCACTCGAGGGTTTGGCGCAGGCCCCGCTGAAGCGGTTCCGGCGGTGGGTTGGTCCCGCCGATGACACCTGCGGCCAGGTGTCGGACGGGGATGCCCGCGCTGTCGAGGATCGTCACCTCGACATCAGTCGGCTCGTTGACGGCAAACGTCACTGTCACCCGGCCGTCCTCTACTGCCGCTTCGGGCTCGGTGGTGAAAACGACGTCTCCCAACGCACATCCGGCCGACAGCAACACGATCATCAGCGCGGTCTTCATCTCTCTCCTCCTTCTCCAAGAGCCGGGGCCAATGGTCCAGCATGCATTCACGCTCTAGTTAGTGTACACAAACC
>PUPC01000315.1 GCA_003553185.1 Planctomycetota bacterium
AACTCGGTCATATCGCTGCAGTGGCTCCGTGTCTGTCGATCAGAGGGCGGTCAGTCGAGGGCGAAGTCGCGGAGAATCTTCTCGCTGATTGTTCGGCCCAACTGCGTCTCCTGTGACCGGGGTCACGACTGTCGCCGGGGCGAAAATATATCCGCAACCCGGGCTGTGTTCAAGCGGAAGTGTACGAGCCGGGGACGTGCTGCCCCGGCCCGTCGGTCGATCTTCGGCTACGTCAGAAACTGCTCGTAGTCCTCGGCCCGGTCGCGGTACATCCCCAGCCGGTAATCGATCTCGCTGCGCCGGCTGGTCTCGAGCCAGAGGTCGGTGAACTCGCCCTTCTGGGTGTTCCACTCGTCCAGCAGTGCCTTGATCTTTTTCTTCACATCGACCGGAGGTTTTTTCATCCCCTCCTCGCCCAGTTCGAGCAGTTCGGCCGACAGGGCCACTTTTTTCTCGATGAAGAGAATCTGGCCCAGGCCGAACAGGTGTTCTCGGAGCACGGGGCGGTGCTCGGGATATTTCTCGCTCAGGGTCGAGACCGTCTCGATCGCCTCCCGTGCCCGTTCGAGCATCGTCTCGATCTGGCTCGGCTGGAGCTTCTCCAAGCTCTCTTCGCAGGGGAACCGGTCCCAATAGATGGAGAAGGGTGCGACGCGCTTCTTCCAGCTCCCCTCGGCCAGGAGGCCGGTCGTCCGGTACAGGCGTCCAAAGTCGCCGGAGTCATCGCCGAACCACGCCCACGCGAACCGCCGGTCGAAGTCGTCCGCTTCCACCTCGGCGTTCGGCGTCCACGACTGCTCGGCCCCGAACGCATATCCGTGGTAGCTCACGGCGGGCGACTGGGCGTGGCCGTTGTCACCCCAATCGGTATTGAGCAGCCCGGTGGCCCCGGACTCTTCGCCGGCGACGGCCCGTCTGCTGATGTTCCCGCAGGCGTTCCCCACGTCGCAGAATATCTGCTGCCAACTGCTCACCCCCGGGCAGGTCCAGTGCTCGAGCCCGGCGTCTGCGATCTTCTGCAGGCCGCTCAGGTCCGATTCGGCGTGGTAGCTCCAGTCGAGCATCACGATGTCGTCGGGCACCTCGGGGATGAGTTCGGGGTGCTTGAGCACGATGTCGGCCCAGATCATCATCCGCTTGTCGTACTTCTGCGCGAGCTCGTTGATCCGCTTGATATGGTCGAGGTACACCCGGCCGACGCCGACCTTCTCGGCCATCTCCGCGCTGCGTCCGTTGCCCAGCTCCCAGGTCTCGTCGCACGAGGCGTTGAACAGCGGCGAGCTGTAGGCGGGCAGGCACTCGGCGTACAGGTCGTCCAGCAGTTCGTAGATCCGCTCGTCGGTCGGGCACAGCGTCCACGGTTTTTCCGGGATCTCGGCCAGGTCGTTGTAGTCGGGGAGCGAGAGCAGGTGTTTGTGGTGGCCGAAAGACTGGAGGTTCGCGTTGAGGTCGACGAAGTGCGGTTTGCAGACCTCATCGAGGGTGATGATGTCCTCGGCGGTCATCGAGCCGCAGTTCGCCCCCATCTCCGGGTGCCGTCGCGAGGCAAAGGTGTGCTCGGTGTAAAGCTGGAACACGTTGATTTTCAGCGCGGCCAGCCGTTCGATCCGCTCGAACAGCGAGTCGAGGGTGGGGACCCGGAACCGCGAGATGTCGAGCATCACGCCGCGATACCGGTACGTGGGCCAGTCGGTGATGGTGCAGCACGGGATGTCGCCGTCGTTGGTGAGGAGCTGGCGGAGCGTCTGGGCGGCGTAGTAGAGCCCCTGCGGCGTGTCGGCGACGGCGAGCACCTGGTCCGGGGTCACCTCGAGCACATATGCCTGGTCCCGGACCGCCGCCGGGGCGCGGTCGAGCCCGTCGGCGGCGCTCGACAACTGCGGATAGAGGGAATTGTCGCGGCCCGCGATCAGGAACAGGATGCGGTGCCCGATGCCGTCCAGCTTGCCCATTCGCTCGACCGGGAGGGACATGTCCAGTCGCTCCTCGGCCTCGCCTGCGAACGACCACGCCGCGTTCAACTCCTGATCGCTGCCGGGTGCGATGATGACCGGCACGTCGTCATCCACCGGGAACGCGCCGTCCTGAAGCTGTACGGATTTCGGCTCCGGCAAGAGCATCGGATTTGCCATTCGTAGAACCTCCTTGTTCGAGTCCACCTTGTCGTTGTGTCCGGCGGCCCTCCTGACGAAATCAGGGGCGCTCCGGGCCGGGATACGGGCCACGGTTATCGGCCAGCCGGATTATAGGCCGCCCCTCGAACGCCCGCAAGCCCGGAACGCCGCGAGGCCTTTGCGATGTCCCCTTTCAGACGAGATGCCGGCACTGGCTCCGCCGGCGATCGGGGCGGCATCCGCCAGTTTTTAGATACTATGGGGCCGCGAAGCCCCCGATGTAACGTTGACGGGCCTTACCCGACATAGCATCCCCGTCCTCCCACCGATGCTCCGCTTTTTCGCCCCGTCCGACCGCTATGCGGCCTGGACGAGGCTGCGTATCCTGTCGGCCTGTTTCTCCTTTACCCGCCCAAGGGCCATCGCCAGCATCACCGACAGGGCGAGCCCGCAGCGAAGACGCATCTTGCGAAGGCCACGGATGTAGTGGCGCTCGAACCCGAACGACACGTCCAGCCGGCTGTTCACCCGCTCGA
>PUPC01000244.1 GCA_003553185.1 Planctomycetota bacterium
CGTGCCCGACCGCCGGGGGGGACAAACTCGCCGTCTGTCACCACGCTGTATCGTTCGTCGCCGATCTGCATCGTCCCCGCCGGGCGCAGGCCGGTGATGACCCGGCCCTCGCGGCCCTCGATTCCCTTCCCCCCCACCACCTGGGTGCCGAAGCCCAGTTCGGTCTTCATCTCCGTCTTCAACGTCAAACGGTCGAAGATCGAGGTACCGGGGATAAGCCACACCGACAAAATCAGCACCAATACTGACGTGCCCATGCCGGCGAGTGCCGTGAGCAGGTTCATCCTGAGCGCTTCGGCTTCCCACGGCCAGGAGGGCACGACAAACCGCTGCATGGCGAGCACCAGCGAGAGAATAACGCAGATGATCCCCGCCGCCCCGATCACACCGAAATCGGGGATGACAAACAGCTCGATGCCGATGAGGGTCAGGCCGACGAGGAAAAGCAGGATCTCGGCGGCGTGGGCGTTGCCCAGCAGGAACTGCGAGCCGAACACAAGCACGAACGCCATTACCGCTACCGTGCCCGGAATGCCGAAGCCGGGCATCCGCATCTCCAGCCAGATGCCTGCGAACCCGATGAGCACGAGCAGGGACACGATGGGCCGGGATGTGAGAAAGCCGACCACCTTGTCGGAGAGCTGCTGCTCGCGGCGGACGGCGACCTTGTCGGCCCAGTCGTTCTCGGCCAGAACCGCGTCGAGGTCCGACACCGCCTTCGTGGCCACGTCGTATTCCACTGCCTCCTTGGCCGTGAGTGTGACCAGTTGGCCCGCCGCCGATACGGTGTCGATGATTCGGATTCGATCATCCTGCTCGGGGTCGTCAACAATGGCGGTGACTTCCGAGCCGGTCATATACCGGATTTCCCCCTCGTACTCGACCTTCAGCACCTCGATCGACTCGTCGGTCATCGCCTCGGCGATGGCAGGCGGATACCCCTTCTCCTCGGCGAGCGCCCGGAACTGGGCGCGGTTGACCGAGGCGAACTTTTCTGCGACGTCCTTCGGCAGTTCGATGGGGCCTTCCGGGCCAATGAGGATTGCCCGGGCCCCGCCGATGACGCCGCTCGGCGCCATGTAAATCCGATCGCTGGACATGGCGACGTATGCCCCCGCCGAGATCGCCCAGGTGTTGACAAACGTGACGGTGGGCACGTTCAGCCGGCGAATTTCCTCGGACATCATCGACATCACGTCGAGCCGCCCGCCCGGGGTGTGGAGCTCGAAAATAACGGCGTGGAATTCCCGGTCGGCACCGCCCAGAACCCGGCGCAGATAGGCCGCCTGAACCCGATTGATCTCTCCCCTGACGGAAACGACCAGCACCTGCTCGTCGGGCTCCGGCGCACGCTCCTCCTCGGCTGCCCCGCCCCTGCCCGGCGAATCGACAGCGAACAGAATGGCCGCCCCGAGAAAAGCCAGGACGGCAATTGCTCTGGGAAACGAAGAGCGCATAATATCATCTCACCAACACAGGAACACCGCTCGCCAACTGTTTGTGTTATATCTCCGCCGCTCGCCGGTGTCAAGAAGGCGAGGCGCAAGGGCTACTTCGACTCATCAAGGCAGCTCACCTCCGCCCTTCCCTGTTTCTGGCCGGGCAAGGTGGAACAGAGCGGGCGTTCTGCATATAATGTGGCAGTGCCGGGCGATTAGCTCAGCTGGTTCAGAGCGCCTGCCTTACAAGCAGGAGGTCGGTGGTTCGAATCCGCCATCGCCCACCAGGACAATCTCCGGGGACTCGCCGGGGAGTTTCATCTGGAGCGCGCCCTGCATCTTAATCGCAAAGACCAGTCAGCAGCCCCAATAACCAGAAAAACCTCAAAAGAACTTGCACCGGCCGGTTCTGATATGTATATTGTCCCATAAGGATACGCAGACGCGCCCGCCGGGCGATCCCGTCCGGCCTTTCGTGGAGGCGAACGTGATGGTTGGGTTGGACGACAATTGCGATTGTCCGCCGGAACCTGGCGGTGCCGGCCAATCGGATCGTGTGAACGCCTCCTCGTGTGTGCGCGGCCTGTGGGGTGAACGACCGGGCCTGCCGCTCAGGTGACGCGCGGTTCCCCTTGGCCGCCCACTCGCGAGGTGGCCAGTAAGGAAAGAGGTGAACCGTGGCGAACCCCATTCTCGAGCCGGAAATCCGCGAGCTTCTCGCTTCGCAAGATTATGACACCCTGAGAGGGCTCGTCGAGTCCACCCACCCCGAGACGATGGCCGACCTGCTGGCGGCCCTCAAACCCGACGAGATCTGGCAGGTGCTCTCCCGCCTTCCCTCCGAAACCTCGGCGGACATATTTACCCATCTCGAGGACGATCTCCAGGTCGCGGTCGTCAATCCCCTGGGCCGCGGCGAACTGGCTGAGCTCGTCACCCACATGCCCGCTGACGAACGCGTCGACCTTCTGAAAAACATCCCGGAGGAGAAACAGCACACTCTGCTGCCGGCGCTGGCCCGTGCCGAGCGCGAAGATATCCGCCGGCTCGCATCGTACGAGGAGGGGACGGCCGGCTCGGTGATGACCTCGGACTACGCCACGCTGGCGCCCGAGATGACCGCCCGGGAGGCCATCGACCGCCTGCGGATTGCCGCACCGGACAAGGAGACCATTTACTACGCCTATGTGGTCGACGAGAATCGCAAGCTCCTTGGTTATGTCTCGCTGCGCGACTTAATTCTCGCCCGCCCGGGCGACCGCGTCGATGAGTTGATGGAGCAGGATACGGTGTACGTCGAGGTGAACGCCGACCAGGAGGAGGCCGCCCGGCAGATCTCCAAGTTTGACCTGCTGGCCCTGCCCGTAGTCGATCCGAGTGGGGCGCTGTGCGGGATCATCACCCACGACGACGCGATGGACGTTCTGACCCAGGAGAACACCGAGGACCTCGAGAAGATCATGGCCATCGGTGGGACCCACGAGGCGGCCGATTACATGCGGACCCCCGCCCTGGCCCATTTCAGACGGCGGGCCGGATGGGTGTTCGCCCTGGCGATCCTGGGGCTGGTCTCCGGGGCCATCGTCGAGGGGTTCGAGGAGATGCTGACCGCGTACACCATCCTGGTGGTATTCATGCCCATGCTGGTCGATACCGGCGGCAACACCGGCAGCCAGTCGGCCACTCTGGTTGTCCGGGCGCTGGCATTGGGCGAGTTGACTCCTGGCGACACGGCACGTGTGTTATTCAAAGAGTTCAAGGTGTCCATTATGCTGGCTCTCATGCTGGCGATCATCTGTTTCGGGCGGGTATGGTTTTTCGGACCCGGTGACGACATGGCCGTCTCGTTGCATGTCGTCGCGATTGCCATCGCGGTCGCACTGGGCATCCAGGTCATCTCTGCCACGCTCATCGGCGCCATCCTCCCCCTTGGCGCTTCCGCCCTCAAGCTCGACCCCGCCGTGGTCGCCAGTCCCGCCCTGACAACCGCAGTGGACATCACCGGCCTCATCATATACTTCAATGTCGTTCGCCTGTTCCTGCCATTGTAACCAGCCCCCCCCCGGCGGGCCAGCGCGTCGTTCGCCGCCGGACATCCGGGAGCCGGGCGCTTGCTGGCGCTTGATTCCGGTGTTACGCTACCGTCGTGATGGCAGAGAGAAAAATGAATGAGGAGCATCGGTCGGCAACCCGGGAAGCCCGCCGTGTCACGCTTGCCGCCATTGTGGCAAACCTGTTTCTCGCCGGGCTCAAGATCGTGTGCGGGCTGGTGGGCCACAGCCACGCGCTGGTCGCCGACGGGGCGTACAGTCTGTCCGATTCAACGACCGACGCGGTGGTCCTGATCGGCATCGGCTATTGGTCCCGCCCGCCCGACGAGAGCCATCCGCACGGGCACGGACGCATGGAGACGGTCGCATCGCTGGTCATTGCCGCCTTCCTTGCCCTGATCGCGATCGGGATCACCTACGATGCGCTCGGACGCATTGCGGACCCTCACCCTCCGCCCCGTTGGATCGCGCTGGTCGCAGCCGCGGCGGCCATTGTTATCAAGGAGCTTATTTTCCGGTGGACGCGAGCCGTCGGCCGGAAGCACCGGTCGCCTGCGTTGATCGCCAACGCCTGGCATCATCGGTCGGACAGCTTCAGTTCCGTGCCGGTCGTGATCGCGGTGCTGGTGGGGAAAATCAACCCCGACTGGGCGTTCGTCGACCACGTGGCCGCCATCGTCGTATCCGTCCTCATCCTTCGCGTCGCCTGGTCGATCGGATGGCCGAGCTTGAAGGAGCTTGTCGACACCGCCGCGCCGCCGAGCATGAGGAACAGAATCGAACAGGTCGCGTCGGAGACGGCGGGGGTGAAAGAGGTGCACGGCGTTCGGACCCGCTACGTGGGCGGCGGCGTCCACGCCGACCTGCACATCGGAGTCTCGGAACACCTGACCGTCCGTCAGGGCCACGACATCGCCGAGCAGGTCAAGGAACGGATGGTGTCGGACATCGCCAAGCTGGTGGATGTCGTGGTCCACCTGGAGCCGGTCGAGAACGGGCAGGACGCCCGCTCCGGGTGAGCAACGAGGCCGGTCAGCCGGCCGCGCCCAGCAACGTCCTATCTCATCCGGATCAGCCGGGTATGCGGTACGCCCATGTACGTCCACTCCCTCAGTGTCGTCCCCTGCTCCATAATCTGCCTGGTCCCTTCCCCTATGTAGCCCTGGCGCTCGTATAGCAGCAGGAAGTCGGGCGGCGGCATGCCCGGCCGCCACTCCTTGTTCCAGTGGAGCCCGGGTCCCATCCAGGGCAAAGCGTCGAGTTCGTCTTTAGCCATGTGCAGATAGGGCGGCCAGACGGCGAGGGTGCTGCCCTCGGGGCACAGCTCGTTCACCTTGGCCATCACCCTGGCGTTGATTGTATCCCCCCAGTACGTGGTCTCGAAACCCAGCACCCGTGCCCCGGGCGCCCATCCCACCAGTGCGTTGTAATAGGCCAACTCGTGGGGGTGTGTCCAGGCCAGCATCCCGGCAGCGAGAATGAAGACAACACACACGATAGCCCGTCCAGCCCGACCTCGCCATCGCCACACGCCGGCCGCACCGATCCCCGCCAGACATGCGATGAACGGGAACGCCGGCAGGAACAGGCGCACTCCGTCGTACTTCGGGACGAAAGGTATGACAAAGACGAGCAGGTGGAGGAGGCCCCCGCCGAGGATGAGGACCTCGACTTTTGTCCGGGCCTTCCACGCCGCGCGGCAGCCGACACCGGCAAACACCAGGAGGCCGGCCGGCACCGTCACCAGGGTGAGAACCAGCGGATAATGCCACGGGGCCGGTCGGTCGTGGTACGTCCGACCGAGATAGTGAACCGGAACGACCGTCGGGCCTTCGGGCCTTTGCTGCCCGTCCGGCTCGAGCCGCTCGGCCTTGTCCCACGCATAATTGAGTGTCCGCTCCACGGGCTGCGGCCAGAGCCACGGCCAGCCGAGGAAGAACACGACGGCGCCGGTGGTCAGGAACAGCAGGCACGGCCCCGCCGCCTTCTTATGAAACACCCACATCGCCCACGGTATGAGAAGAACGGGCAGGAAGATGGCGTTGAGCTTGGTGAGCAGGGCCACGCCCCACAGGGCACCGGCCAGGACGGCCCACCGGCGGCCGCTCTCGATCCGGGCAAACACCGCTACTACAGCGAGGCAGGCCAGTGCGACCGGTATATCCAGCCCCGCCAGATGGCCGTGCCCGAAGACACGGGGCATGAGCACCAGCGACAGCCCAGCCAGCGCACCGGTCGGTCGCCCGAAATAGCGTGCGGTAAATGCGTAGGTCAGCCCGACCAGTATGGTGAAGAGCAAGGCCGCGCCCACTCGGGCGGTCAGCATCGCCAGAAGTGTGTGGCCGGCCTCGAGGGAGGCAAGGACGCCGTACACGAGCTTGGCGGCGGGCGGGTGCTCGTGGTTGACGACCCAATAATGGTCGATCGTCTCGACCCGCGGCTGCCTGAGCCAGCGAACATACTGGTATCCGCCGGCGACATAGGCCGGCTCGTCCCAGGTGATGCCCGGCCCCGTGGCCGCAAAGACACTGAGCAGGAACAAGGCCACCAACCCGGTCGCGACGCCGAACCGCCAGGTGCGTCGACGATCGACACGTTCGGTTCGAGCATCAGGAGTCATTTTCTGTCGCAGGTTCCCGCCGGCCGAGCATCACCTCCGCCAGCCGGAGGTGTTCGGGCGTGGTGAGTTTGATGTTGAGGTGGCTGCCCCGCACGATCTTGACCTCTTCGCCCAGCCGCTCGACGAGTTGGGCGTCGTCGGTGGCCTCGACCCCATCCGCGAGAGCGGCATCGAGGGCCTTTCGGATCAGCGCGTGTCGGAACACCTGGGGCGTCTGGGCACCCCAGAGGTCATCGCGAGGAACGGTCTCTACCACACGGTCGCCGCTGACCCGTTTGACCGTGTCCGACAGGGGCATCGCGACCAGAGCGGCCCCGTGTTCGATGGCCGCTCGGACCGCTCCGTTGATGGCTGTTCGCGAGACAAAGGGGCGAACCGAATCGTGGATGAGCACGATGTCGATGTCAGGTCGGAGTGCAGCCAGGCCGCAGGCGACCGACTCCTGGCGACACCCCCCGCCGGGCACCAGTTCGGTCACGCCCAAGTCGCTGAGGCGGGACCAGTATCGCCGGCGCCACATGTCTATGTCCTCGGGATGTGCCACCACGACCACCTGTTCAACGCCCGACAGGTTCCGGAAGCGGCGGAGTGTGTGGCAGAGGACGGGCAGGCCGTTGATCTCGATAAGCGGCTTGCGCGGGCCGTCCCCCATGCGAGAGCTGCTGCCTGCGGCGGGGAGGATCAGCCCCAACCGGGGCGACGGGTCGCCGGCGGCGGTCATTGGCTGCCCCGCTTCCGCCGGGCGACACCTTCTGCATCCTCGCTGAGCCGGGCGAAGATGATTCGACCCGCCGTTGTCTGGAGCAGGCGGATGACCACCACGGGGAGTTCTTCGCCGATCCGGTCGCGGGCATCTTCCACCACAACCATCGTGCCGTCGTCCATGTATCCGACCGCCTGGTCGGGCGATTCGCCCGGCCGTATGAGCTCCAGGGTGAGCGTCTCGCCGGGCAGCACGGCGGGCTTGACGGCCCGGGCCACCTCGTTGATATTGACCACCGGGATGCCCTGCACATTGGCGATCTTGTTGAGATTGATGTCGGTGGTCAGAATCCTGGCACCGAGCGTCTCGGCGAGTCGGACCAGCTTGGAGTCGGCGTCGTCAGGACCGGGCACACGCCCCTCGTCGATCTGGACGGTGATATCCCGGCTCTTCCTCAGTTGGTTGAGGATGTCGATGCCCCGTCGCCCCCGTGCTCGTTTCAGCTTATCGGCCGAGTCGGCCAGTTGGTGCATCTCGCGCAGGACGAACCGGGGTACGACCAGAGTCCCTTCGATGAGCCCGGTCTTGCTGATTTCGGCAAGCCGGCCATCGATGATGGCGCTGGTATCGACCAGTAGAGCCGCTCCTCCGCGTTGTTCACGCCGGAACTCGACGTAAGGGATGATAAAGTTGAACCGGTCGCGGTTCTTGTAAACCAGCATCACGAACAGATATGCGAACATCAGCGACAGGATCATCTTGATGGTGATGCGGTAATCCTCCCATACCTCGGCCGCATATTCCCCCGCGATCACCGGCTCCATCACCAGCACGATGAGATAATAGGCGAAATGGGCCACGATAATCCCAATCATCCCACCGAACACGAACACCGAGATATTGAGTGTGCCGGCGAACACCTCGGCGGACAAAACGAGGAGATAAAGGAGCAGGCAAGCCGCCATCGAGAACACCGGATCGAGGTTGATAGGTGGTTCCTGAAGGCGAGGAGCGAACTCGGGGATCGCATAGCCGACTCCGGCCGACACCAGCAGGAAGAACACGCGAAGCGCCCAGGTCCCGACCATGAACCCCTCCTCGCGCAACTCGCGTATGATTGCCCATACGCCTGCAGTGAGGATCACGGAGCCGGACAGAACAAGAAATAGCCAATGTCCGATTGTCAATGGACCGCCCCCAAATAAAAAATAATTGTCTCTTCTCCGAAAGGCCTGCGCCCAGCCCGGCAATACCCCGAACAATCCGGGCGTTCTTCCGCATCGACCAGCAATATCTTAGCAGTTGAAACCTACACGTCAATGATTTCTGCACACCAACCGATGGCACCGGCGGGGCCGTCAGCCCCCCACAGGTCGAGAAAAATGCCTCATCCTGCCTTGAAACAGTCGATGAGGTGCGCATAATGTCCTGCGGCCGAACTCCTGCGAAGAAGGGAACAGTAAAGGAAAATGATGGACAATTCGATGATATACCGCCGGCTCGGCGATTCGGGGATCGAGGTCTCGGCGCTCAGCTTCGGAACCATGCGCTGGGCCAACGAAGAGCAATGCCACCAAATCATCAACCGCGGCCTCGACCGAGGGATGAACTATATTGACACTTCGACCGGATACCTCGACGGGAAGAGCCAACAGTGGGTGGCGGACGCCATCCGCGACCGCCGCGACGAAGCCCTGCTGTCGTCGAAGTCATTCTGGGCAAAAGCAAACCCGGCCGATACAGTTCGCCGGCGGATCGACGAAACCCTGGACAAACTGCAGCTCGACTACTTCGACCTGTATCAGTTGTGGGGCCTGGACACGGTCGAGACCGTCGAGACTGCCCTGGAGAAGGGCGGGTTCATCGAGGGCATCCGCAAGGCACAAGACGACGGCGTGATCAAGCTCGGTGTGGGCTTCACGTTCCACGGATCGCCGGAAGCGTTCCGGGCCGCAATCAACTCCGGCGAGTTTCTCTGCGCCACCATCAGCTATAACCTCGGAAGCCGGAAAGAGGAAAGCCAGATACGTTACGCAGCGGAGAACGGCGTCGGGGTGATCATCATGAATCCGCTGGGCGGCGGGCCGCTCGCCAAGCACGACGACAAAAAGCTCGCCTTCCTCAGGCACCGGGGGGCCGGCCCGTCCTACGGGGCACTCCGCTTCCTTCTCGCCGACGAGCAGATCAGCACCTCGCTCATCGGCTGCGCCACGGTGGAAGAGCTGGAGGAAGACCTCCGGGCCGTCGAACGCTCGGAGGAGCTGACCGAGGATTTTCGCCGGTCGCTCATCGAACGGATGGAGGACGACGGGATCAGCGGCGAAGGGCTCTGCACCGGCTGCGCGTACTGCCACGACTGTCCGAACGATTTTGACCCGTCCGCCTTCATGGAAATGATGCGCGATTTCTCGATTTATGCAGGGGAAGAGGCACACCTGATCGAGTGGCTCCGGGCCAGATATGCCGAGGAAGACAAGCGGCTGGAGGACGAACTGGAGAAGTGCATTGAGTGCGGGCAGTGCGAGGAACAGTGCCCGCAGCACCTGCCGATCGTCGAGGCCATACGCGGGGTGAAGGACACACTGGGACGATAAACTCGGGGCCGTCAGTCTCCCAACGGTCTGGTCATCAGGACCGAGTCGAGAAACACCCCCGGCTTCAGCTCGAACGATTTCTCCCCGTCGGCCAGGAACCCCTGCTTGGCGTAGAACTCGATTGCCGGCCGGCTGGCATACACCTTCGCGGTATCATACCCCCCCTGACGGATCACCTCGTTGCAATAGGCGACTAGGGCGGCCCCCACACCCTGCCCTGCGGCATCGGGCCGGATGAACAGGTGACCGATCTCGTTCTGCTTGACCGCTGCATACCCCACCGCCCGGCCGCCCTGTCTGGCCAGATAATCCTCCTGCCGCAAGCTCCGTTCGCTGATCCGCTCCGGGGTGTTCTGCTCGACCACCGTTTCGATGACTGTCGGGTCGTAATGATCGGACCAGAATGCGCGAACGCTCTCGGCGACAATCTCGGACGCTCGTGGGTAATCCGGCTCATTCAATTCGCTGATCTGCAGTCTCAACTGGCGAGGTGCCTCCTTCTACCGTCTACTGGCGCCGCAGCCCGCTTACCGGGGCGCAAACGCATGTTGAAGGTTCTCGGTGGGGAACGACTCGGCCGGTCGGCCGATCGCATACTGATAGGCCGCGGCCTTGAACACCGTCTGGGCGGTCGCCGTCAGCACGCTGATTATCAGCAGGCAGATGAACCCGGCGACAATGCCGGCAATCGGATGAACCAGCCCCAACAGGAACCCCACCGGAACCGCGATCAGTAAGGTCAGCAGGAAGCCGATCAGCCCGAAGGCAAAGCGAGCACCGACCCGCTCGCCCCACGTCCGCCGGAACAGGGAACCCGAGCGTTTGATCGAAGCGAACGGGCCGAGTTTCTCGTAGGCGATGACCGGGACCACGAAGAAGGTGAGGATCGACCACGCCATACCGAGCAGACTGACCACGAATCGCATCACCCGCTGGCTCCGCTGCTCTATCATACGCAGTATCACGCCGACCGTGGCCGAAACCAGCGCCCAGGTGGCAATCGCTCCGATGCGGGAGAAGCTGAATGACAGGCCGGTCCCAACGCTGAAATCAGCCCCGTTGAGCGCATAATTCGCACAATGGATCAGCCCGACGTTGAAAAAGATGATGATGAAGTATGAGATGAAATAGAACGCAAACAGGAGCACGTAGCTCAGCGTCTGCTGCGAGGCGGTCAGTTCGCCTTCTTCCTCGAAGAAGAACTCGAACAAACCGACACCGTACAATCCGCCCGCAAACGAGCCAAGCACAAGGATCAGGAAGACCGCCGATACAACGGGGAATACCATCAGCTTCTTGTTCCCCCAAACGATCTTGACGCTCTGCCAGGCCAGACTCCAACCGTTCGATAACCGATCAAAGAACCCCATCGTATTCCTCCTAACTGTGATTAGCTCGCGACATTATATCATGTCTGCTTCTTTCAACCAGCTAATTTTTCGGATCAATCACCAACTCAGGATGACCCTGCCTTCCTCCGGGCGGTTGACTGCCCCCGGGCTGGCCGAAGTTCGTGGCGCATCAGTTCCGCCTGCTGCCTTACCCGCCCGCATCCAGGCGGGGCCTTTCGCTTTGTCGATCCCGCAGTTGTGCTATAATAGCTGCAAAACGGAGTATCGCGGAGTGGTATATGCGAGTTGTTGCCTCAATCA
This sequence comes from Planctomycetota bacterium, assembly GCA_003553185.1. Taxonomy (GTDB): domain Bacteria; phylum Planctomycetota; class PUPC01; order PUPC01; family PUPC01; genus PUPC01. The sequence goes on from PUPC01000244.1 coordinate 11,060, forward strand.
CAGCTTCCATTATTCTCCTTGCTGCGGCGTTCGCCTTCCTTTTCGAGCTGCCGGACAAGACGACTGCCGAGCCGGATGCCGAACGGAGAAACCCGGCCGAGCCGATCCGGACTGCGGCCGGCGTTGAACTCGAACGCACGACCACCGAACTGCCGGAGGGCAGCGTCGTCGTCCACGTCAAGGATGCCGAAAGCATATCCTCGCCGTTCGAGCTAGTCGCAGACGCAAGTGCGGTGGACGGTACTGCCCTGCTTGCCCCGGTCGGCTCGCCCGATGAGGAGCGCGGACGCGCCCGCCTGTCGGTCGAGCTGCCCCGGCCCGCTACATACCACGCCTGGGTCCGCGGCTTCTGGCCCGACGAATGCAGCAACACCGTCTGCCTCACCGTCGGGTCATCCCCGGAGCGGGTCGCGGGCGGAGACAGCGTGTACAACGTATGGCACTGGGTGCCGGTGGCGACGTTCGAGCTGACCGAGGCGACCGTGCCGCTGGAGGTAATCCAGCGGGAGACGGGCGCCGCCGTCGACCAGATTCTGCTCACCCCGGACGAGCAATTCCAGCCGGTCGGACCAATCCTCGACGGGCGGATGTTAGCCGGAGTCCGCCGGTTCGCCGACGGGTTCGACCGCTCGCCCGGCCACGGTCTGGGCGATTGGGATGTCGACTCGGGGGAATGGGAGATCCGCTTCTCGTATGATCCAAACCGAATCGACAACCAGTACTCGCTGGCAGGAAATGCGAAAGACGAACCGGCGGTGATCTATGCGGGCGAGCGACTGTGGGAGGGATGCCGGTTCGACTTCAGTTTGTTTCCTCCGTCCCCCGGCCGCTACGGAGCGACACTTGATCACGAAGATGGCGACCAAGCGCCCCTGATCGTCGAGTTCGACGTGAGCGAAGACGGAACAACGCTCGTCATCGAGGGGCCGGAAACGAGCCACTCACAATCGTTGGGGCGACGCATCCGCATCGGCCAGTGGCATCGCATCACTATCGAACGCTGGGCCTGGGTGCTCGCCGTATCTGTGGACGGCGAACGGGTCGTGCGCCTGGCCGACCTCGGGCCGGGCAACGGCCGGGTGGGGCTCCGCGTATCACAAGGCGAAGGCATCTTCGACGACGCGGCCGTCACCGAGATACCGTGGATCGCCGACGATGGCGACACACAGCGAATCCCGTGGGTCGTCGCCGACGATGCATCCTGGACCCGTCCGACCGACGGTGATATCGCACTC
>PUPC01000191.1 GCA_003553185.1 Planctomycetota bacterium
GTGGTGCGGACCATATATATTGCGATCGTCTGTGTGCTGTGCGGATGTGCCGGCCACACCCACATCACGTATCACACCGCCATCGATGTGGCCCCCACCGATGAGGAGGGGCGTCACGAGGTGACCGGGCATATCATCGAGGTCAATCGTTTCCGGCGTGGCGGACTGGTATCGCGATCAGGCCAGAAGACGCAGGTGCTGACCATCCCCACCATGACCATCAACGCCGGCGAGCCCGTAGAGGTCAGCATAGACTCTGAAGATGGCACGGAGTCGCTGAAGTTGAGCGTCACACACGCCCCGGCCGAGGATCAGGATGGCCGTTATTCGCTCGTCCTGCAACGGGGCAACAAGATCGTCGCCGGGTCGATCGTCACCATCCACGCCGAGCCGCCCAAAGACCCGACTATTCGGCCAGAAGGGCCTTGACCTGCTCGTACTTCTCGTCGAGCAGTTCCTGCGTTTTCGCTTCGACGGTCATTCTGAGCAGGCGCGGCTCGGTGCCCGACGGCCTGACGCAGAACCACCAGTCCCCGAACTCGAACCGCGGCTCGTTGCGGACGATCACCTCGGCCCCCTGGGCGAATTCCTTCGCCCGCTGCATCTTCTCCCGCTTGATCGCGTCCAGTTCGCTGACCGTTGATTCCGGTGTCCCGAGCAGAATACTCAGCTCGGGTGCCATCCGGTACTGCCTGTACGGGTCGATCAGCTCCGAGAGCGTGCTCCCTTCCTTGCAAAGTTCCTCCAGCGCCATCAGTGCGGCGATGAGGCCGGAATCGGCCAAGTGGTTTGCTTTCAGATAATAATGGCCGGACCGTTCGGTCGCCAGCACGATGTCCTCTTCCTTCATGACCTGACGGATGTTCGCCCCGCCGACCGGGGTAATGATCGGCTGCCCGCCGTGGGCTTCGATCGTGTCGCGGATCGTCCAGCTCGATACCAGGCAATACGAGATGTTCGCACCCGGCTGATCCGCCAGTATCTTCCTGGCAAGCACGGACCCGAGCTCCGAGCCGTTGATCAGCCCCCCCTTCTCGTCGATGAGCGCGGCCCGGTCGGCGTCCCCGTCAAACCCCAGTCCCAGGTCGGCGTTTTCTTCCCGCACCCGCTGCCGGAGGACCTCCACGCATTCAGGACGAGTCGGGTCGGCATCGTGTGCGGGGAACGACCCGTCCGGCTCGAAGTTCATCGGGATGATCTCGAAGGGCACGCTCTCCTGGAGCAACTCGGTGAGGACTCCGCCCATCCCATTGCCGGCATCGACAACGATCTTGAGCGGCGTGAGATTGTCGGGATCAATAAACCCGAGTGCGTGTTCGATGAACCGATCCATCACCCCCTCGTCTTTCTGCAGCGAGCCCCGACCGCCCGCCTCCGGGAACGTCCCCTCCAGCACCATATTCTTTATATCGAGCAGGCCCGAGTTCTTGCCCACCGAGGTGCCGTCGCTCTGCACGATCTTCGTGCCGTTGAACTCGGCGGGATTGTGCGACGCGGTCACCATCATCGACAGATCATAATCGTCTTCGGCCCCGGCGTGATACAGGGCGTCCGAGCTGCACATGCCCGCGTCGGTCACGTCAGCCCCCTGGTCCATCGCGCCTTTCGAAAGTGCCGCAAAGAGTTCTGGCCCCCCGCGGCGCATGTCGCGACCGATGATGACCCGCTGGGCGTCGCAGAACTCGACCGCCGCTCTGCCCAGACGGTATGCAATATCGCTGTCATACTCGTCGGGATAGACTCCTCGCACGTCATAACCCTGGAAGATTTTGTCCAACCGTTCCTGCTTTTCTATCAGCCCCATCCTTTTCTCCGTGCCAGAACACCCTCCTTTGCAAAAATCGACCAATCGCGGAAACAGTAACAGAGCCGGGCCGCCCTTTCAAGTCCTTTTCGCCGCTGCCATACCCTTGCCCGCATCCGGGGGCGGTCATATAATAAACCTTGCGATGATTGAACGGATGCGCAGACCCGGCCTGATTGATGTAAAGGAGGTGGCGCAATGACCAGGGGAACGCGAGGTGTGTTGCTGTTGCTGGTGCTGGTCGGCGGTGCAGTTCTTATTGGAGTGGGAGTGTTTGCCGGCAATAATCAGAACGCGACGGCCCTGCCGGAAGCGGCGAAGGAGGGTGAGATGTCTGTCGAAGAGGCAATTGCCGCACGAAGATCAGTCCGACAGTTTACCGATGCGGTCCCCGGCGAGCGCGTGATCGCTCAACTCTGCTGGGCGACCCAGGGCGTGACCGATACCCAGCGTGGATATCGTGCGGCTCCCTCGGCCGGAGCGACCTACCCGCTCGAGCTGTACGTGGTGACCGCCGAGGGAGTCCGCCGCTACGTCCCCGATGACCACGCATTCGTGGATCACATCGAGGGCGACCTGCGGGGGCGGCTGCGCGCGGCCGCACTCGGCCAGCCGTTCGTCGAGTCCGCCCCGGTGGTATTCGTCTTCGCCGCCGACGTACAGCGGACGGCCGGGCGATACGGTGAACGAGCCAAGCGGTACGTCAATATGGAGGTCGGCCACGCCGCACAGAACCTGCTGCTCCAGGCCGAGGCACTGGGGCTGGCAGGGGTGCCGGTCGGCGCCTTCCGGGACGAACAGGCCGATGAACTGCTCGAACTGCCGGAAGGACAACA
>PUPC01000152.1 GCA_003553185.1 Planctomycetota bacterium
GAAGCCGCGGCTCATCTCTGCGGCGCCATATCGCGACCGGGTGGTTCATCACGCACTGATGAACGTGCTCGAGCCGATTCTGGAGCGGCATTTCCACCCACACAGCTATGCATGCCGGCGGGGCAAGGGAACACATGCGGCGGCAGACCGGGCGCAGGCATTGCTGTGCCGAAACCGCTACGTGGTGCATTGCGACATTCAGAAGTTCTTTCCGAGCATAGACCATGAACTGCTGAAGGCGAAGTTCCGGCGCCTCATCAAAGATCGGCGGGGCCTGACGCTGATGGACCTCATCGTGGACTCATCGAACCCACAGGAGCCGGTGCAGATGTGGTTCGCCGGTGACAACTTGTTCGCTCCAATTGAGCGGCGGCGCGGGCTTCCCATCGGCAACCTCACGAGCCAGTGGTTCGGCAACTGGTACCTGAACGACCTCGACCATTTCGTCACGAGCCGACTTCGGCTTGGAGGGTATCTGCGCTATTGCGATGATTTTCTGTTGGCACACGACGACCCGCTGCGATTGCGCGCCGGTCTGCGGGCGGTTGTCCACAGACTTGCAGAAGAACGGCTCCGTCTTCATGAGGACAAGTTGTGCATCACGCCGACGCGAGCGGGGCTTCGGTTCGTTGGCTACCGCATCTGGCCGACGCACCGGCTCCTTCCCAAGGAGAACGTCAGGCGGTTCCGCAGGCGGCTGCGGTGGATGCAGCAGGCGTACGCCGGTAGCGCGATTGAGTGGCATGACGTGAAACGGCGCTTGGACGGCTGGCTCGGTCACGCCCAGCAAGCGAACAGCCGTCGACTTCTTACGCGTCTCAGCCGCGATTGGGTCTTTTGCCGCGATGAACCGTCGCTTCGAGCTCGGGAACGTTGACTGCTTGCCGACGGCCGTTTCCGCGACTTTCGCCTGGGTGCCCAAACGACTTTTCGCTGTCAACCTATTCGCCCTGTAAACCCGCCAGTCAGAGAGTCCGAGAGGGTTTCCTTTCGGGCTGCGATAGGAACCCCTACGGTTCCCTTCGCACCCCAGAGCGGCGATTTCGGAACAGAGAGTCCGGCAGGACAGGCGAGAACCGCCGTAAGCTTTTGACGGCTTGGGGATATAGAAAGAGCCGCGAGGCGTTCGCTCTCGCGGCTCTCCGCTAACCTACAGAGCACCTGAAATCGGTGAAAAGGGGCGTGGCTCCCCATTCGGAACGAGTTTTAAACGTTAATGCAACTAAAGACGGTTGCCGCATAATTGCTCTCGGTCTGAGAGTAACGACCATAGGGGCCTTATCGCCAACTCTACGAGTATTCTGATTTATCGTGACCGGAGGGACCTTACATGGGAGCCCGCGAAAGCGGCCCCGATTTTGAGGATCCCAGTCGCCTTACGGGCTTCTTCCGTTCCGTAGACCGGCTCGGATGCGACAAAACTGTCGGACAGTTCTATAGTTAGGGGAGCGTGGGACCCTCGTTCAGCGTGTTTTCAGCGCGTCGACAGAGGGCATAAAAGGACGCTGTTTGCCCCTGCCAGTATGGCCAAGAATAACGCCCCAGCTGTCGCACGTGGGATCCCCGCACGGTTGCCACACAACGGTCGTTCTGTGTGCGAGCGAATACACACACATGGCCGCCCCCGCGCACAAGCATATATTCGAGCGGGTGAGAGAGGGGCATCTGCGGCGGCTGCATGATCGCGACTGGTCGCGTGGTCCGCCGTCGTTCGGCTACCAGAAGGTCGGCGGGAGACTGGTCGAGGTGCCCGAGGAGGCGAAGGTCGTGCGGCGGATATTCGACCTGTTCCTCGAGTTGAAGAACCGGGTCGCCGTGGCTCGGAAGCTGAACGAGGAAGGGGGCACCACTCGCCGGGGCTCGAAATGGCATCGGAACGCGGTCACCTACATCCTGAAGACCCGGTCTATGCCCGTGCGAACGTGTACGGGCGGTTCGAGAACGGGGACACGCGACTGAAGGATCGGGATGAATGGGACGTGCGCAGGGGATGAGGAGCCGATGGTGGCGGTGGAGATGTTTGAACGAGCGAAGGACGCAATGTGAGATTCACGGGAATCGCGTGCTCGACGACCCCCTGACTCTGTGGGAATATGTCCTCTGCTCAGACCCCAATGTGGCCGCCTCCCAAAAGAGACGGAATGTCGCGGAGCGACTCGTCGAGGCCGTCCAGTTCCGGGCTTCAATGTGGCCGCCTCCCAAAAGAGACGGAATGGCCGTCAACACGCTCGGGCCGGGCGAGGCATGACATGCTTCAATGTGGCCGCCTCCCAAAAGAGACGGAATGGGGTGGCATGCCAACTGGCTGCTGCCACATCGGTTACAGTGCTCAATTCGAGCGGTTGGCATTATAGCACTTTTCTTTGAGTTTGCCAGACGCCTCCGTCATAACTTGATCGTTATGCAGCACGCACCGGCTGCTTGAGCACGGTCAGGGGCGAAGTCGGCGGCTGATGGCGAATATACGCGGATAACGGAACCCAATGACGCCCAGATCGACGAAAGATGCGCCGCAACGACCGCAAAATGCCGCCGAGAGGGCCTCGAGTCATCCGTTCGGCCACCAGACGACGCATCGTCTGCGTACCAGCCGCCCGGAGAACGTTCCAGCCGCACACTTTCATCACGGTCCGATAGAA
>PUPC01000045.1 GCA_003553185.1 Planctomycetota bacterium
CCAAGAACTTTTGTGGAAATCCCGTTTCTCTTGGCGAAACGGAATTTCCCTCAAGGCCTGAGCACGAAGCGATATGGCGTCTCCCCCGCCGTTGCGAAACGGACGGCGAGAAATGTCGTTTCGGGTGCCCCGAAACGGCATTTCGCGAGATGTCTTTGGAAGGGGGCTCGGGGGAGAACCTTTCTTCAGAAAGGTGTCCCCCGCCTTCCATCCTTGAGCCGAGCCGACAACAGAACGACGCGGGACCCTTCTTTGGAAGAAGGTTCCCTGCACCCCTCCAAGAACTTTTGTGGAAATCCCGTTTCTCTTGGCGAAACGGAATTTCCCTCAAGGCCTGAGCACGAAGCGATATGGCGTCTCCCCCGCCGCTCCGAAACGGCATTTCGCGAGACGCCTCTCTTCACCTCGAGCGGCTCTCGCGGTTTCTACATCTCGTAGTTCAGGATGAGCAGTTCCTGGCCGGTGACCTTCTTCTCTTTTCTCCCGTTCGCCTTGTCCTCTTTCGAGACGGCGTATGTGCCCGAGTATTTCCACTGGAGCGGCTCGTGATGCCAGTCGGGATACAGTTCGCGGACCTCATCGCAGTCGTCATACGAGACCATTACTTTCGCCGGGCAGTTGTGCAGGACCTCGGCGAGCCGGTGGTGGCCTCCGACGTCGAACGACTTGTCGTACAGCTTATCCGTCGCGTGCCCGGTACTCTCGCGGTAGTAGGGCGGATCGGCGTAGATGAACGTGTCGGCGGTCGCGCCATCGATGCATTCGGCGTAGTCCCGGCAGGTGATCTCGACGCCCTGCAGCTTGGCCGAGACCTTGCGGAGGTGGGCCAGCTTCTTCTCGATCCGGGTCCAGCCCTCCGGGTTGCTGAAATAGAGCCGCGACTTGCGGTCCGGATCGAAGACGACGCGCCCGCCCCAGACAGTCCGGTTCAGGTAGTAGAACTGGATGGCCCGCTCGAGCAGATGTTCGTCGCCCCGGCAGACCATCAGGTGGCGCTGGTCGAACGCCCAGTGGTTGAACCGCTGCTGTGAGCCCGGTGTGTCCTCGGCCCGGCAGAGTTCGGCGAACTCGTCGAGATGGTCGCGGACCGCCTTCCAGAAGGCGTACAGCCCGGGATGCAGGTCGTTGATCCAGTTGGTCTCCGCCTTCCGCTTATAGAAGAAGATGGCGGCTCCGCCCGCGAAGACCTCGCGGTAATCGGTGTGCTCCGGAAAGTACGGGGCGAACCGCCTGGCAACGCGGGTCTTGCCGCCGGGATAGCGGAGCGGCGAGCGGACCGGCCTGTGTACGTCGAACAACGTCTCCTGCATTGGATGCCCACACCTGGTAGGGAGTTGGCAGGATTATAGGCCCGGGCTCGGTCGTGTCAATTCGGGCGGGCGCGATGCGGATTCCGGCGCGGGCTCGACAGCGAGCCGGCTCCCGTTCGCAGCCCTTGCGCCGCTCGGCCCGGCCGGGTAAAGTAGCCCGCAAACCCGGCCGACCAGCGGAGCAGCAAGAATGGACCCCCAAACGAAGAAGCAACTGGTAAAGAAGGCGGTGCGCCCGGAACGGGCAAGAGCGAAGGAACTGGCGAGTGCCATCTGGGAGCTTGCCGAGCCGCCGTTCAAAGAGCACGAGTCGGCGCGACTGCTGGCCGAATATCTGGAGGGCCACGGCTTCGAGGTCCGGTTCTCCATCCCGTCCGTGCCCACGGCGTTCGAGGCGACCCGGGGCTCGAGCCGGCCGGTCGTGGGGATGTTGGGCGAGTACGATGCCCTGCCCGACTGCGGCGAGGAGCCGGGCAGCTACGGGCACGCCTGCGGCCATAACCTGCTGGGCGTTGGGGCTGCCGTCGGGGCTGTCGCCGCGGCAAACCTGCTCGAGGAGACGGGAACGGGCGGCCGGGTGGTCTATTGGGGCTGTCCGGCCGAGGAGGCGCTGGCGGGCAAGGCGTATATGGCCCGCGACGGGGCGTTCCGCGGCATGGACGCCTGCCTGGCCTGGCATCCGTCGGGCGCGACTCGACCCAAGGCGGCCGGCGGGTCCGCACTCGATTCATTGCTGTTCGAGTTTCGCGGCAGGACCGCCCACGGAGCGTACGCCCACGGCGGCCGCAGCGCACTCGATGCCGCCATCCTCATGGACGTGGCGGTCAACTACCTCCGCGAGCACGTACCGGAGAACGTCCGAATCCACAGCGTCATTCGCGACGGGGGGCAGGCCCCGAACGTCGTCCCCGAGTACGCCCGCAGTTGGTATTACGTCCGGGCCAGTGACCGCAAGGAGGTGGACGAGGTCACGCGGCGGCTGACCCTTTGCGCCGAGGGCTCGGCGACGGCGACCGAGACGACGTTCGAGCGGACGCTGCTCGATGCCATTTACAGCCGGCTGCACAACGAGCCGTTCGCCCGGCTGGTCCGGGACAACCTCGTCCTGATGGGGGCGCCGAGGGTGCTGAAAGCCGATCTCGAGCGGGTGAAAGAACTGGGCAAGGAGCCGGACTTCGTCAAGGGGGTCGAGGAGGAGATAAGGTGGGAGCGCGGGCGAGCATCGAGCGACGAGGACACCGTCTCGTGGCTGGCCCCGCTCGGCGCGTTCACCGTCGCCTGCGTGGCCCAGGGGACATCGGGCCACCATCGCGAGTACACCCGCCAGTCGAACCTGCCCTTCGCCCATCGGGGGATGCTCCGGGCGGCCGAGGTTTTTGCCGCCACCGCCCTCGACCTGTTCTCCGACGACCGGGCGCTGAAGGACATCCGGTCGGCGTTCGAGAAGGCGACGAAGAACTTCCGGTTCGACCCCTTGATCCCTGACGGCCAGTCGCCGCCCATCGAGGGGGTGTAACGTGTGTAGGAACGCCCCGGAACACGGTCATCGATAATCAATCATGTTCTGCGGGATACGGATTCTCAGCATACCCTCCCCGCCAATATTCCTGCCCGGGAGTTCCAGTTTCAGGTGTTCAACGTTTGCCAATGGCCTCTCAAAGACGAGAACATCGGTAACTGACTCCCCCGGATGAAGGGATGCGGACTTCGTGTGTCCGGCAACCTCTCTAACGGCGTCGAATTGACTGCGTTCGTAAGTGTTACCGAAGTTGTCTGTTAGAGTGGCCCTGTTGCGAGCAAAAGAAAAGTCGGCCCCGCGCCAGCTATTGTACTGAATTATCCGGTTTTCTCCGCTATTGCTAACTTTCAAAGTAATTGCCAGCAATTCGTCTTCCGATGCGGTCACCCTGCCTCGAAAACCAATTAAACGGACTTTTCCGACGACCACTTCTGAGACAAATACTTCCGTATCGCCTTGTCGTATTGCATTATCAGCAGACGCCCATCTCTGGCCCAAATCCGTAACCGTTCCATCTGGCCCGACTACCTGTTGAATGGTTCGGTCAGCCGATCGAGCCATTTCCGCCATTCCGCCGATCACGGCAATTTGGATGAATGCGATCAATAATGCAATTCCCGATACGAAACCGGCACCTATAGGCCAACCGACACCTGAACCCTCCCTTGATATAGCTATGTAGAAGCCGATAACGGCAAGTACGAATGCCAGTCCGCCAATAGCTATGCTGATGATTCCTATCAGCGGTATCCACGAGATGAGGAGCGCAAGAACAGCTAAAATAAATGACACAATGCCAAAACTAGATGTCCGCTTCGGGGTATGGATATTGAGAGATGGAGCGTGGGGAGAGTGCCCATTTTCAAGCTTCGGCTTTTGCCTACTAAGATGAGGCGGACCAACAGGTTTGGCTGTAACAACTTCGCGCCCGGCAGGTTCTGGTGGGTTCTGGCTCGGTTTCGAGGTCCCACGAAATGCTCCCGGTTCTTGACGGTCATCAGTGCTTGGAATCCGGATCAAGGTGCTGCATTCCGGGCACTTAACACTTTTCCCCACTGCTTGCCCTTTCACCCTGAATCGCTTTTTGCAGCCAGGACACTGAATCTGAGTCATGGTATTATCCCCAATACGAGACTGGCCCTACAACTTAAACAGGTTTGTCATTTTTACAAGTATAACCTCAACTTTATAGTTTTGCAAGCAGAAAAATTTATGCCGACTTATTCTTGTGAAGGTGTGGTGCTTTTTGATTTCTCTATTGAACTTTTGGATTTTATTGGACCGAAAGGCATTTAGGACGCCTTCCGTTCAAGGAGCTGTAAAGTGGCCGGGGCTGATCACAGTGCCCCGGCCCATTGTATTGCAGGAATGGTGCGGGAGGTGTTGGGTGCGGCTCAGTCCTCGATTCCCCAGTGGCTGAACCCGGCGCCCGTGCCTTCGCCGGAGAGGCGGAACAGCAGGCCGGCGGCGTAGCAGGTCACGCGGTTCGTGACATAATCGAGCGACGTGCCGCCGTACAGGCCGCCCTCGCCCTCTTCATCCTCACCGCGGAACCCGCCCTCGGCCTTCGGATCGCCCGACCCCTCGACCTGCAGATCGAGCAGGCGGGTCTGCAGGTTGTCGAGCACCCAGTCGGAATAGTCCTTCCCGGCCACCTTCCCCACGTCGAGGAGGGTGTTCGCCCGGACAGGGAACGCGCAGAATGGCCGTTCTTCGACGGGCTGCTCGACGATCCAGTCGGCATATTGGACGGCGGCATCCAGGTATTTTGCTTCGCCGGTCGCCTTGTGTGCGGCGAGCACGACGACGATCATCGCGTCGTCGTTGTAGAGCACGTAGCGCTGGTCGCCCTCGCCTCGCCCCTCGTGATGGTTGGGGCTGGCGGGTTCGGCCAGGGAGATGTCTTTCACGTTGTGGAAGGCGCCGTCGTCGCGCTGGCAGTCGAGGATGAAGTCGGCCCCCCAGACCACCGGTTCGAGGTATTGTTCGTCGCCGGTCCGCTGGTACAGGTGCCAGCAGGGGATCGACGTGGCCTGGCCGATGGCGTACTGGGCATAGCCGCGTGCATGCTCGACCTTCACCTCCGGATAGATATAACAGAACCCCGGCAATCCGAGTTCGTCGTCGAAGTGGCGGAGCAGGTAGTCGCAGAAGGCCGTGGCCCGTCGCAGGGCGTCGGCGTTCCCGGTGACCGCCTCGAACATGAGCAGGCCCGAGGCCGCCTGGGCGCCGTCGAGGGCGCCGCCTCGGCTGCACTGGGGCGTTTCTTCCTTGATGGCGCCGGTGATCTCGGGGTAGCCGGGGTCCATGATCTGGAGGGCGGCGATGTACCGATAACCGAGCTCGGCGGCGTCGCGGTACCTCTGCTCGCCGGTGATCTTATACGCCTCGCTGAGCACGAACAGGGCGCGGCCCTGCGTCCAGTTGATGCCCGGCGTGTGCTTCTTCTCGGGCATAAAATAATGGTAGAGGAACCGGCCGCGGTCGGCGTGCCATTCCTCGCCGTACTCGCACTGGTTGAGCTGCGAGTTCACGTACCAGTCGGCCGCTTTGAGCGCCCGGTCGAGATAGTTCCGCTTGTCCTGTTCGCTGATGCCACCCATTGCGTCCTCCTCGTACATGCAGTTAGCCGATCGGGGCCGACGGCCCCGGATGATGTCAAACCGTGTGGGATGATAACGAAGGCCCCGAGCGTTCGCAAGGCGCGGGGGAGAGTCCGCGTTTATTGCAACATCAGGCGAAGTCTGATAAGTTCGCCCACTCGAAGGAAAGACCTCGATCGACCGAGCCGATAACGGGCAGCGGCACAAGCCCCGGAGAGGAGTTCGCGTGGCAAAACACGTTGTGCTTATCATGGCCGACCAGCAGCGCCGCGATACCATCGGCGCCTATGGAAGCGGTTACGGTGCGACGCCCAACCTCGACGCCCTCGCCGAGGAGGCGACCGTGTTCGACCGGGCCTACTGCGCCTGCCCGTTGTGTGTGCCCACCCGCACCGCGATGTACACCGGGAAGTACCCGCATCGCAACGGCGTCATCGTCAACGGGTGGACCCCGGTCGAGAGACCCTATGCCCAGCTCCGTCCCGAGGTGCCCACGCTGTACGAGCACCTCGCGGGAGCGGGATACAACGTCAGCCACGTCGGCGTCGACCACTGCCGCTCGATTCCGCCGATCAATGAGCGGGTGCCCGATATGACCTGCTCGGGGAACAACGAGTACGACCGCTACCTGGCGGGACAGGGGCTCGATGCCCCTGCGACCTCGTGGACGAAGGCGCCGTCGTGCGACTTCGACGAGGGCCGACCGATCATGTTTCCCTACACCACCTCGCGAACCGGGACCTGGCCGCACGAGGCCGAGCATTTCAAGGACCTGTTCTGGGCTCGCGAGGCGGAACGCATCATCGAAACGCTCGACCCGAACCGACCGCAGTTCATCGAAACCCTCTTCTGGGCACCGCACGTGCCGCTGGTCGCCCCCGAACCGTACGCCTCGATGTACCGCCCGGAGGAAATCGACCTGCCCGAGACCTGCGGGGTGTGGTGCGAGGGGCAGCCGGCGACCCTCTGCCACCACCTCCCCGGTCAGTTCGGTGCGATGAGGCAGCGGGACGAGTGGCGCGAACCGTGGGCCGTTTACCTCGGGCTGTGCCGGCTCGTCGATGACGCCATCGGCCGGGTGGTCTCGGCACTCAAGCGGCGCGGAATATGGGACGACGCCCTCGTGATCTTCACCCCCGACCACGGCGAGATGATGGGCAGCCACGCCTGCTTCCAGAAGATGTGCATGTATGAGGAGGCGACGCACATCCCGCTGATGATCAAGCCGGCGGGCGGGAAGACACTCGACCGCACGGCCGGGCTGGCCAGCCCGGTGGACATTGGCCCCACCGTGTGCGACGCTCTGGGGATCGATCCGATGGCCGACGGGGACGGCGTTTCGCTGATGCCGCTCCTCGACGGGGCCGAAGAGAGCGTCCGGGAAGACGTGTTCATCGAGTTCAACGGGAACAGCGGACGGGGATACGAGTCCCGGGCGATTGTCCGGGGCCGCTGGAAGTACATCTATACCAGGGGGGACCGCGACGAACTCTACGATCTGATGGACGACCCTGCCGAGACGGTCAACCGGGCCGAGGACCCCGACTGCGCCGAGACGCGAGCCGCCCTCCGCACCCGGCTTGCCGACATCATGCGGGCGAACGGGGACCACCTGGCCATCGCCTGACGGGACCGCTCTGCCTGGCACGGGCCGTCCGCGAAAAGGGGGCTGAGGCCTACTCGAGAACCAGCGTGCCGGTCGAGTGTGACTGGTTGATCGTTCCGACCCAAGTCGACATCTCGAAGCTCTCCGGCCGGCGGAACCGAACGACGTTGAAGCCCAATTCCATGCCGGCCCGTGGCGCCTCGTCCAGTCCCAGTTGATCGAGCGGGACCGCGACGTGAAGGGTCCAGCCGTCATCCCGGTGCCCGGCAGCGGTGCGAATCTGCGACGGGTCCGGAACATCATATTCACCCCGGTCTGCCCCCCGGGCACCGGTGGCGACAACACCAGAGGCGTTCACCATCAGCTTCAGGCAGTGACGCCTGGGGATCGGTCCGACGTAGATCTCGACGCAGTCATCGGAGAACACCCGGCCGCCCGGCTCGGTGACCGTCACCCTCAGGTCGTCCATTTTCGGCTCGGCGGCGTCCACCTCGATATAGAGGTACTCCAGGTCGTGTACGACCCGGATGGTCGTCTCAGCGGCCAGTTCCCGGCGGGGGTTCGGGATGCTGACCAGCGTCATCTCCGGGGCGTCGCCCCATACCCCAGTGCCGGGAGTGCCGTCCAGCGGCGGGGTGGTGCGGACAGCGGGGCAGGCGACCGTGTCGGCCGGGAACGGGTCCAGCGTGATGGTACCCGCCCACGGCGTCGGCTTGCTTGCCAGGTCGGTCATGTACCACATCATCAGCGGGACCGGGCGGTTGCGCGCCGCGAAGTCCTTCACCGCACTGCGGCCTCGCATCAGGCCAAACTCTTCACGGCCGGCTATCCCCTCGCTGATTGTCTCCAGATGCCCCTCGTCGCCCGCCAGCCAGGCGGCGTAGAAGTTCATGAACGTCACGTTGATGGTCGACGGCCTTCGGAACCGCCCGAAGTCGCTCTTGACCATCTCGGGCAGGATTTCGCCCAGCCGTTCGTCGCCGGTGAGCTCGTGGTAGATGCACAGCCCTTCCAGTGCGTTGGGGGCCATGAAGATCGAGTTGCGGATGGGGGCGAAGTGGCCGTAGGTTTTCTGCATCCCGATGGCGTGCCGGGCCACCCGCCGGGCGAGGTACAGGTAGTCCTTGTTGCCTGTGGCGAGATAGCCGTGCACCGCCGCTCGCAACCCGGCCCCGCAGGACCGGGGGTTATTCAGCATGTCGTAGCCCTCGGTGCGGAGCATCCACTCGAGGTTCAGGAGCCCTGCCTCCTGGTGGCGTCGGTCGCCAGTCAGGTAAAACAGGCCGAGCATGCCGATCGGTTTGTAGAAGTTGTATGTGCTGCTGGTAAATTGCCGCCATCCGGAGAATCCGCCGATGTGGTAGGCGCCGGGATTGATACGCGGTGCCCCGGGGTTGTTGTCGTGCCAGGTGATGGTTATGTCGCCCTCGAAGGTCGCCGCCTCCCGGAGCGTGTCGAGGAACAGGTCCTCGCCGGACCGGCAATACTGCATAGCGAGCAGGTGGGTGTAGGAGTAGTAGCAGTTGTCCCACAGGATGCCCCGGTGGTCGCCGGCCCGCCTGACCGTGCGATAGCCGTCGCCGAAGTGAATGACGTGGTGCTTGTCGAGGTCCCGCTCGGGGTCGATGACCTCCTTCCGCAGCTCGCGGATCAGCTCGACTTGCTCGCGGAAGCCGTCCTCGATCACCCGCTGGACATCTCTGAACTGCGGCCGGTAGCCGGGATAATCGGCCGAGACCAGCCGGCCGAGCGCCAGTGTCTCCTGGCAGTACCAACTCGGCTCGCACTTGACGAACAGCCGCTGTTGAAACTGGCGGGCGGTGTGCTCGTCGTCGGTGGACCGGCCCGGCCCGGTGAACCGGAACAGCAGGTCGTGGGTCTTGCTCATCCCGGGATAGAAATAGACCGGCTCGCCCGGCTCGGGGGCGTTGATCAGGTTGACGGTGGTGCCCGCACGGGTCGCCTTGATGCTTTTCGGGCGAAGCTGCCAGAACCACTGGACGGTGGACTCGATCCCGAGCCCGTCGTCGCGCGCGACCCCGGCGACGGCCGGCCCCTCGTAGTGTCTGACTTCGCAGGAATCGAGCCGACCCCGCTCGCCCGGGGCGATTTCCTGACGGCCCTCGGGGCCGATCAGCCACCGGGCGGACGGTTCCTCGTCGCCCGCCATCGACAGGTTGACCGACACGTTCCGCAGGGTGATCTGCTCGTCGGGCCATTCGCCATCGCGGTTGGTGAACACGTATTGAACGCGGACGGCCCGGCTGCCGGCATATGCATAGATGCGGACCTGGTAGTCGAGCAGCGGCTCGCCCTGCTCGTTCTTGTGCTTGCCCTCGACGAGGAGAGTCGTCCGCAGCGGTCCGGCGTCCTCGATGCGGACGGTCGGCTCGGGATCGTTTCGTGTGCTGAACGTCCCGCGCTCTCCGGCATCGATGACGAACCCGTCGCCGCCGGCGCCCGGCCCGGCCAGCGGAATCTCGCGGTCGCCGTCCAGCAGGAAAACCCGGTCGAACAGGGCGAAGTTCGACGTGCCGACCGTGAACCGCATCGTTCCTGTGTCGACAAGGTACCCGCCATCCTCTTCCGACACACGGATTCGATGCTCGGGAGTCGCTCGTGGCCCGCGGGCGGTTGTCAGCGTATAGTCCAGCGTCTCCCCGCCTGCCATCCCGGCCGGGAACTTGGCCAGCACCCACCGGATGCTGCCGTCGGTCGGCCAGCGGTTGAGTACGGTGAACTGGGCCGGGACCGGCCGTCCGGCAGAGTCCACAATCCTGAGAGCCCGTTCATCGCGGAGTGCCCCCAGCGGTAAGGGGACGCCGCCCTCGGCTATCTCCATCCCGCGAGGCAGTTCGCTGCGGTTGGTGACGGTCAATGGGACGTTGAGGTCCGTGCGGGATGTTGCGCAGCCGACGAGCAGCATGCCCGCCAGAAGAAATGAGAGCGATCGGTAGGTCATTGAGAAACTCCGTGGGCCGGGGAATGTTTTCTGAAACACTGATGGCAATTGTGGGGGGCGCACCGGGGATGTCAAGCAAAAGGCGCATTTCCTGGAGACGAACGCCGGGGGCGGTGGCTCGGCCCCTGCGTATGATAGTCCGCGTTGATGGCGACGTAGTCGCGGCTCAGGTCGCAGGTCCAGACGGTCGCGGCTCCCTTACCCAGCCCCAGGTCGAGGTCGATGACGATCTCGTCGGGCGCCATTGCCGCCTCGAGTTCTTCGATGGGGGTGTCGGCAGGGGTGCCCCCCTCGAAGGCGAGCTTCCCGCCGATCCGGAGCTTCGTCCGGCCGGGCTTGAACCGGATGCCGCATCCGGCCGCCTTGCAGATGATCCGGCCCCAGTTCGGGTCCTCCCCGTGGACGGCGCACTTGACCAGCGGCGAGTTGGCGATGGCTCGGGCGGCCGTCCGTGCCTCGTCCCGGTTCGCGGCGTTCCGAACGTTTATCTCGACGAACTTGGTCGCCCCCTCGCCGTCCCGAACGATCATCTTCGCCAGATGGGTACAGACGAAGGTCAGTGCCTCGACGAAGTGCCGGTAGGCCTCGCCGCCATCTGTGATCCGCTCATTGCCCGCCGCACCGTTGGCCAGCACGAGGACCGTGTCGTTGGTGCTCATGTCGCCGTCCACTGTGATGCAGTTGAACGAGGCGTCGGCGGCCGCCTCGAGCGCTCTCCGCAGCGGGCGGGGCGAGATGGCGGCGTCGGTGGTCAGGAAGGCAAGCATCGTCGCCATGTCCGGGCAGATCATCCCCGCCCCCTTGCATGCCCCGCCGACGGTCACCACCTTGCCGTCGAGCACGGTTCGGACGGCGATTGTCTTGGGAACGGTGTCGGTGGTCATGATCGCCTCGGCGAAGCGATCACCCGCAGTCGCCGCGGGCGAGAGTTCCTCGGCCGCATCGGCCACACCGGCCACCACCTTGTCCATCGGCAGCGGCCGACCGATCACCCCCGTCGAAGCCACAGCGACCTTGCCGGGTTCGATGCCCAACTCCTGGCCTGCGGCGATGGCCATCGCCGCCGCGTCACGCTCGCCGTCTTCGCCCGTGCAGGCGTTGGCATTCCCGCTGTTGACCACCACCGCCCGGCTGCTGCCCTGCTCGACCAGACCGCGTGACCAGAGTACCGGGGCGGCGGGACAGGCGATGGTGGTGAACACCCCCGCCGCCACGCACGGACGGTCCGAGAGCAGCAGCCCCAGGTCGAGTGCGCCCTCTCCGGTCTTGATCCCACAGTTCACGCCTGCGGCGCTGAACCCGTTGGTCGCCGTGACCCCGCCCTCGACTTTTCTGAACTTCGGTCCTCTTGGCACGTTTGCTCTCCGATTCTCGTATGGTGGTTGGGTTGTTCGGTGGTCCTTGGTCGGTCAGGGGTCGATCCAGATCGGGCTGGACCAGGCGAGGTCCTCGCCGGTCTGGGTCACCCGGGCGTAGTACCAGGTCGGCTCGCCAGGCGCGGGGTCGTCGAACACCATATCCAGGTCCTCTCGCCCGCCAATCTTGTGGTGTGCCGGCTCGCCGTTCCGGAAGACCTCGATCCGTTTGACAGGGCGGGTGCCGATGGCGTGGACGCGAATGCGGAGCCGGTCCTGCCCGGTCAGCATGCTGCCCATCGGCTGCCCGTTCACCGTGAAGTCCAGTTGGATGCGCTCGCGGGTGGTCGCATAGCAGCGACGGTCGCGGAGCGCCTGGAAGACGGCGTCGCGGGTCAACTCCTCGGCCAGTACCGCGGTCAGCCCGCTCTTGTCGTAGCGTGCCGCGTTCGCCCAGTCGTTCTCCCACAGGTCGCTGCCGGGATAGCCGAAATGGGTGTTGCTGCCGCCGACCAGGCCGACTCGGAAGCCGGTGGCGAGGGCGTCGCGGACCCATCCGCCGGGGCGCGGGGGCCGGCCCGAGCCATCGACGACGGGGAACGTGCAATCCTGCGTCTCGCAGGCGCCCCACTTCGAATAGACCTCGACCAAGTCGATGTCATACTCGCTCGGCGCGGCCGTCCACGTGTATCCCTGGCGGGCCGAGCAGCTATGAACGATGCATTTCAGACACTCGGTCTCCGCCAGTTCGTCCCACAGCGACCGCATGTCTTCGTCCGGCCGGATGGCGCCCGGTCGGAGCCAGTCCCGCTGGGGATGTCGGCTGTTGGGCAGCGGCCCGCTGTCGGTTCGGTAGTACACGCACAAGCTGCCCGG
>PUPC01000035.1 GCA_003553185.1 Planctomycetota bacterium
CTCGAGCAGGGGGACCAGCGTCCGGACCAGCATCACCTCGCCCACCGAGGCACAGTGGACCCAGATGCGGAAGCCCGGCTCGAGGGCGGGCACCCCGCCGAACCGCTCGCCCCAGCCGGCGCGGAACCGCTCGCTGGTCAATGTCTTGTACACGGCATAGGGGAGGCCGAGCAGGAAGATGAGGAGGTAAACGCAATCGAGCAGAAGGGTCAACGGCGTCCCGCTTCTCCCAGGATCGTTCTTGATCAGTCGCCTCGGACGGGTTCGGTGTTGGGCAGCGACAGTTTTTCACGCAGGTATTCGGCGAACCCCGGGCCGAGTTCCTCGTCGGAAAGGGCAAAGTCTGCAAACGCCCGGAAATAGCTGGCGAAATTGCCGATGTCACACCGGCGTTCGCCGTGGGCCAGCTTGACCCCCAGCACCCTCCGGCCACGCTGCAGGAGCAGCCGGATGGCGTCGGTCAACTGGATTTCGCCGTTTTTGCCCGGCTCGGTCGCGTCGATGGCGTCGAATATCTCGGGGGGCAGCACATATCGGGCCGCGATGGCCAGCCGGCTGGGGGCCGACTCCGGCGCCGGCTTCTCGATCAGGTCCTCGACCTCGAACACGTCGCTCACCGGTGCACCATCGGCCGGTTTCGCCACCCCGTATCGGCTCACCGAATCCTCGGGCACCTCCTGGAACGCGATCACACACCCGCCAGCCGTCCGGTGGTACGCGTCCATCAGCCGCTGCACCAGCGGCGGGCCGTTCCCGCCGGTGATGATCGAGTCGCCGAGCGCAACCACGAACGGCTCGTGGCTGGTGAAATCGCGGGCACAGCCGATGGCGTGACCCAGCCCCAACTGCTCGCTCTGGCGGGTGTAATAGAACCCCACCCCGGTATTCTCGAACTGTAACCAGCGGAGCAGCTCCGACCGGCCCGTCCGCTCCAGGTACGCCCGGAGCTCGGGATCGATGTCGAAATGGTCCTCGATGGCACGTTTCCGCCGGCCGGTAACGAAACAGATGCTCTCGATCGCGGCCGACTCCAACTCCTCGACCACGTACTGGACCAGCGGGCGGCGCCCGACCGGAAGCATCTCCTTCGGCTGGGCCTTGGTCGAGGGCAGCAGCCGGGAACCGGCCCCCGCCACAGGGACCACGGCGTTCGTAATCCGCATTTCGCCTCCTCTATGGTAACGGGATGATGATACATCCTCAGTATCGGTTCCGTCAAGCTTGAAGCCAGAAGTTTCCGGAAACGCGCAAGCACCTCGGAGGCATCCCGGGATGGCGGGACCAGAGGCGGCATGGGAGCATGGGAGCACGGGAGCGTGGGAGAGTGAGAGAGCATGCGCGTGTATGCCCCTTCCCTCTCCGTTCATCCGCGGTTCCTCGCGTCCCAATCCCGAGTCCCGATGAACGGCTCATTCCCGCCCGCATGTGGTTTTCTGGCAACATGACCGCCGAACACGTTGCTTTTTCGCAACACCGCATAAGCGCCTGCCATAAGAAGCGTTATGTAGATTAGCTGCGATTCGGGCAAATTCGGCGTTGCTTTTTCGCAACATGGGCCCGAAACCGACATGTCGGCCAATCATTTTTATAATTGACATATCTGCCGAAGGCGCTGATGGTTACGTAGAACATAGTGATAAACAGGGTGTTTCCATGAACGCCCGGCACGCCATTTGCTCTTATTACAGGGCAGACGACGGTCAGTCCGACGTTGCCTTGGGGCAACATCAGTAGACCGAAGCAAAAACGTAGAGATGAACGACATACGCAGGTTCGCCCGGCGGCTGTGTGGGCCGTTCGGGCAGGCCCGGGGTTCAGGAACGCCCCAGACCACGCAAGGTGCGAAAGGAGTTGAGATGAGGAAGACAAAGGAGTGCGACCATGCCGGGGCGCGGTTCCATTCCGTACAGCGGCTCGGCCCGCTGCCGCCGGTCGAACTGTGGCAGTGCCCGGACTGCAAGAGCACCCTGGCCGCCGAGACGCTCGGCGTGAAGCCGCAGACCGCCGCGATGTAGCAAGCGGTAGCATGTGCGCACGTGTGTTCTCGTCGGCTTGGCCGTGCCACGGGCTGCATTGCCCGTGATTGAAAACGTGAGGCCGTGTTGCTTCTGACCCCTCTCCCTGGCAGGGAGAGGTCGCCCGCCGAGCGGGCGGGTGAGGGTCGTGCGAGCGGACCGGGCGCCGCGGCGGTGAAACGAAGGTGAGCACCCTCACCCATCCTCTCCCTCGAGGAGGGAGAGGGGTTGGGCGGCTTGGCCGTGATGGAAAACGTGAGGCCGCGGCACAGAGCAGGAGGAAACGGTCATGGACCGTTGGGCTGGAAAACCGACCTGTTTGCAGGGAGGACGCCTATGAAGTGAAACCTTCGTCGCTGCCGTATGTCCGCACGATCAAAAAAACCGCCTGTTCACAAGGAGGACGCCTATGACGTGAGACCGCCTCGACCGGTGGGGCAGGCATTCCTGCCTGCCAGGCCCGATCCGCAGGGATCGGGGAACGGACCCGCAGAGAAAAGCGCCCGCCGGGCGCGGAAAGGAGACCTGAACGGGAATGCGAACGAGTGCCGCAGACGTGTCGCTTTTGCAATATATTCTTTGTTTGAAAGGAGCTGCAAA
>PUPC01000317.1 GCA_003553185.1 Planctomycetota bacterium
CCCGCGACCGGACAAGGGCCTTCCAGCTCATGGTCCGGGCGATGGCGGCGGCGGAAGACGAGGACAACGCGAGCGAAGTCGCCCGGTTCCACCTCGACTTCGCACAGATGATCCGGACCTACCGGGGCACGAACCTCGCCTGGCTGCTCCAGCACAAGACCGACCTCGACGAACTGCCCGACTACGACGAAGGATACGGGTACTACCACTACTATCGCCGGAGAACCGAAGCGCCGGTTCATCCCGACGGCACCCCGGTCTATCACGAGCTGCCCGACTCGTTCGAGGAGGCGGCCAGCGACGGCGAACGCTGGCGGTGGCTCCTTCTCCAGGCGAAGGAACTCGACCCCGACCTCGCCAACCGGGTGGCCATGATCCGGGCCGACTTCCTCCACGAGCAGTTCGGCGTCCACACCCTCCGTCAGTACAGTTGGTATTTCCGCGAGCCCCAGGATGATGATGCGCGGGAAGGGGTCTTCCAGGTGCACAACCTCGACGAGACCGAGACCATCGCCAAACTGGCGACCGGCGTCGAACGGTTCACCCTGCCCGACGAGCACAACTTCATCAGGATATATCGGCAAGTCGCCGACATCGACGACGGGAGCCAGGGCCAACGGGCCTTCCATCGGCTCGCACAGATTTTCCAGAACCGGCGCCAGTACCCGACCGCCGCCGAGGTCTGGCGCGAAGTCATCGAGAAACATGGACCCGGCCGGGGCAGGGGCAGGCAAAACCAGCTCGACCAGATCGTCGGAAACTGGGGCCAGTTCGAACAGGCGGTCCAGCAGCCGGCCGGAGACGGGCGCGGGGCGGAGGTCTTCTTCCGGTTCCGGAACGCCGAGTCGGTCACATTCACCGCCCACAAGATCGAAATCGAAAAACTTATCGATGACGTCAAGGCGTACGTCCGATCGCGGCCGGACCGCATCGACCGGCAACGACTAAGCATCGACAACATCGGCTGGCGGCTCGTGCGCACCGACCAGGAGAAGTATCGCGGCGAGCAGGTCGCCCAATGGACGAAGGACCTGACGCCGCGCCCGAACCATTTCGACAAGCGAATCAAAGTCAACACGCCGCTCCAGGACGCCGGGGCATACCTGCTCGAGGCGACAATGGAGGACGGGAACTCGTGCTTCATCGTCGTCTGGCTGAACGACACGGCCATCGTCCATAAAAATCTGGACAACGCCGCGTTTTTCTATGTCGCCGACTCCGTCACCGGCGAGCCGATTGAACGGGCGAACGTCGAGTTCTTCGGCTACCGCTACCGCCTCCACCCGGACAGGGGCCGCGAGACCAATATCGAGAACTTCGCCCGCCACACCGACGCCGACGGCCAGATCATTCTCGACAATGAGGAGCTGCCCGGCTACCACAACTGGCTCATCATCGCCAGGACAGACGACGGGCGCTTCGCACACCACGGGTTCACAAACGTCTGGATGCGTGCCCGACACGACCGCGACTATCGAGCGATGCGGGCGTTCATCATCACCGACCGCCCGGTCTACCGGCCCGATCACACCGTCAAGTTCAAGATGTGGGTGCGCCGCTCGCAATACGACAAGGAAGATGTCTCTCAGTACGCGAACCAGGATTTCACCGTCCGCATCAACGACGCCCGCGGCGAACGAGTCCTCCAGCAGCGGATGACGACCGACGAGTACGCCGGGCTCGACGGCGAATTCGAGCTGCCCTCCGATGCCGCGCTCGGGCAGTACCAGATTTCGCTGTGGCGGGGTAATCGCCGCGTCGAAACGAACAGCTTCCGCGTCGAAGAGTACCGCACGCCCGAGTTCGAGGTCAGCGTCGAGGCGCCGACCGAGCCGGTGATGCTCGGCGACACCATCACTGCGACGATCAAGGCCGACTACTACTTCGGGGCGCCCGTCACCGATGCGACGGTCAAGTACAAGGTCGAGCGCCGCGACCACGACGCTCGCTGGTACCCGGTGATGTACTGGGACTGGTTCTACGGCCTTGGCTACTGGTGGTTCGTGTACGACTACCCCTGGTACCCCGGCTGGCGGCGGTGGGGCACGCCCGCCCCGCGCTGGCACTGGTTCGGCACGCGGCAGAGCCCGCCCGAGCTGTTGATGGAGAACGAGGTCGAGATCGGGCCGGACGGCACGGTCGAGGTCGAGATCGACACCAGCATCGCCAAAGAAATCTACGGCGACACCGACCACAAGTACACGATCACCGCCGAAGTCGTCGACCAGTCGCGCCGCACCATCGTCGGCACCGGCGATGTGATGGTCGCTCGCGAGCCGTTCAAGGTCTATGCCTGGGTCGACCGCGGACATTATCGCGTGGGCGATACCATCAAGGCCAGTTTCTCCGCCCGGACGATCTCCGACCAGCCGGTCAAGGGCGAAGGCGTCCTCACCCTGTACGAGATATCGTACGACGACGAGGCGAAACCGGTCGAAAACAAGGTCGATGAGTGGGCACTCGATACCGACGACGCGGGCCGGGCCGACCAACAACTGCACGCCCACAAGCCGGGCCAGTTCCGCCTGTCCTACAAGCTCACCGACGCGAACGAAAACACCATCGAGGGCGGATACGTGTTCATCGTCGCCGGCGAGGGGTTCGACGGCTCCG
>PUPC01000394.1 GCA_003553185.1 Planctomycetota bacterium
CCCGACGCGCTGGACGACGAGTCTGAAAGTGTTCTGCTGATGACGCTGCACTCGGCGAAGGGGCTGGAGTTCCCGGTCGTCTTCATCGCGGGTGTCCAGGAAGGCCTGCTCCCACATTCCCATTCCGACGTGGAGGCGGACGAAGTGGAGGAGGAGCGCCGGCTGTTTTACGTTGGGATGACGCGGGCGAAGGAACAATTGTACCTGCATTGTGCCACGGAGCGGTTTGTTTTCGGCCAGCACGAGCCCGCTGACCCGTCTCGCTTTCTCCAGGAGATCCCCGACGATGCAAAAAAAGAACGCGGGTCTTACTCCCGCCTGTTCTCCTCGCCAGCGCCACGATATCCGACCAGGCCGAAGAAGCAGAGGCGGAAGTCCCCCCGACCGAAATCCGAGAAGCGAGTTGTCGAATATGATCCGGATATCATTGAACAAAGCCGGCAGGAGAGTGGCGGCGAAGTGCGGATGCGGCATCCTACGTTCGGCGAGGGGCGGGTGATCTCGAAGTCCGGGAGCGGCGACCAGACCCGCCTGGTCGTTGATTTCGGAGGCCGGCGAAGGAACCTGATGCTCAAATATGTCGAGCCGGACTGGCTGATCTGACGGCTGGGACGTGCAAGCGCAACGGCTCCATATGGCGTTGGGGCCGGGCACATGATAGACTCGTGCCCAAGCGTTCGATAATACGGTAACCGGGCGGGTGCCCACGGACTGAAAGGAGCGGGCGATGGAGGACTCGAAGGATATACTTGTGGTCTATTATTCGCGAACCGGGACCACCCGCCGGGTGGCGGAAGCACTGGCGGCGGAGCTCGACGCCGAGCTCGAGGAGGTGATCGACACCACGCCGCGCGCCGGAGCGCTTGGCTACATCAAGGCCGGCAAGGATGCTCTTTTCAAGAAGCTGACCGGTATCGAGGAGCCGGAAAAAGACCCGGCGGATTATGGCCTGGTCCTGGTGGGCACACCGGTCTGGGCCTCGTCGATTACCCCCGCCATCCGAACCTATCTCCAACAGAACGGGAGCGGGGTCGAACAGCCCATATTCTTCCTCACCACCCACGGCTCGGGGATCGACTCCACGTTCCGGCAGATGGAGGAACTCTGCGGCCGAGAGCCGCTCGCCACGCTCTCGCTGCTGGCACGGGAGGTCAAGAAAGACGAGTACGAGGCGAAGGTTCAGGCGTTCGCCGAACACGTCCGGCACGAGGTGCTCGGCCAGCCGCCGGGTGAGCCGGCCTGATTGAACGGCCGTGATGGTTCGGATTCAGCCGCGTGCTTGTACCTACGGCAGTTCGCGCTGAGGGTCGACCCCCTGCACGGAGATCGCTTTCCCGAGCTCGTTTCCCGGACAGACGGTCTGACACGCGCCGCAGCCGCGGCACGCGTCCTCGTTCACCACTGGGCTGGGCAGGCCGTCTGGTCTCTGCTCAGCATCGATGGCGGCATATGGGCACTCCATCTCGCACAGCATGCAGGCGTGTGTATTGGTCCACGCCAGGCACGCCTCCCGGCGGACCTGCGCCAGCCCAATCTGGCGGCGGCGTTTCTCCTCGAGCGTCAGGGGCAGAAGCGCGGCGGTGGGGCAGACCTGCGAGCACCGGTTGCACCGGGGAGAGCACGCGGCCCGGTCGGTATCGAGCTCCGGCTGGAACGCCTGGGTGAGGGTGCTTCGGCCGAGTGGCCTCACCCGGATCACTTCCCTCGGGCAGACCGAGACGCACGAGTAGCAGCGGGAGCAGTTGGCCGAGAAGCCCGCCTGGTCGATGGCGCCGGGCGGGAGCACGGGCAGGGGCCCGTCGTCCGGCGAGCGAAGCCGTAACCGCCGGGCAGCCAGCCCGAGCGGGGCGCCCAGGAAGATGCCGACAACGATCTCGCGGCGGAGGCGGTCCGGCTTACTGCCCTTTTTCGGCCATCCCTGCCGCCGCATCTTGCCGAGGAACTCGAAGAAATAGCCGAGCGGGCAGATGCGAACACACCACAGGTACGGCTGGAGGAATCCGAGCAGGAAGAACAGGGGCACGAGGAGGAGGGGAATCAGGAGTGCCGGCGAACTCAGCCCCCGTGCCAGAGGCCCCCAGCGGTTGAAGGTGGACAGCGGGTCGAGCAGAAGAAGCAGCGGGAACCCGACGACCGACGCCGCGATGATCGTCCAGAACAGATACCCGTTGATGGAGTGCCGCAGCACCTGCCGCTTCGCACTGAAGCTCGACGAGACCGCGTACACCGTCCCCAACGGGCAGATCCACCGGCAGAAGAACCGACCCTTCCACAGGGCAAGCCCGATGAGAATGAGCGGCGGGACCGCCCAGTACAGCCCGAAAAGCCAACGCTGACTGGCAATCGATGACGCGATGACGGCAAACGGGCTGGCCCCCGGAAACAGCCGGATCAGCCAGAACGGGCCCGTCCAGCCGACCACGAATACGACCGCGGCCGCCAGGAAGAATAGACGGACGCCCCATCTCAGTATTTTACGATGCTTCATCGTGCTTGTTTATGGATATCCGGGCGGACGCGGTGGCGAGTACATCGGAAGCCCGAAACCTGTCCTTTCGTTCTTGCGAAACACTGTTCGGGTCGGGGCACGGGATTGCACAACCACGGGCTGATGCCGGAACACTGATGTGCCCCTTCGGCCACGAGGGGCACGTACTGTATGGCTGCTGCCTCTCCCGGTCCGTCGGGATGAGGGCGGTGAGATTACCCGCGCTCCAGGAATCGGCGGAGGTCTTCCTGTCGAATGAGCGGGACGTTCCACATCTCGGCTTCCTCGACCTTCCCCCCCCTCCTGCGACCGACGATCAGGTAGTCGGTCTGTGGGGTGACTTCGTCCTCGAGCACGCTGCCGTATTCGGCGAGCAGTTCCCGGAGCGTCTCCCGCTCGGGTTCGGTGAACGTGGTGTCGGCGACGAACACTCGTTTCCGTGCTGCGTCGAACGCCGGGTTGATGATGATGTCGTCTGTGGTCACCACGCCGACCGGATTGATGCCTTCTTCGAGGACGCCCCGGCTGATCTGTTCGAACACGCTCTTGATAACGAGCGTCCCCCGCTTCTCGCGGGAACCGTCGGCTCTTTGTCGGAAGATGTCGAACTTGAGGTTGCGCCGTACGCCTTCCCGGTGGCCGATATCGACCATAATGCCGGCGACTTCATCAACGAGGATAACCGTTCCGGCCGGCTCCTCGTGGGCGGTGACATCGACGGTTGTCGGCTCGTCTGTGTCATCGACCTCCGCGTCGTCGGGCATTCGTGTGACGGTGGGTCTGCGGGCGGCTAACTCCTGGCGGAGAATCTCGATCTGGTCATCGAGCCTCCGGTTCTCTTCGACGACGGCCTGATGCCTCTCTTCGGTCTCCAGGAGTTCTGTCCGGAACTCCTCTCGTTCTTGCCGGATTTCCGACACGACCCGCTCGACTTCTTGTTCCTTTGTTTCGAGCTGTTCGGCGAACTGTCTCCGGGCGTTCTCGATCTCGCCGTCCTTGTCACGGACCTGCTGTTGGAGTTGGGCGATCCGTTCTTCGAGCGAATTCTTCTCGGCCTCAAGCTCGGCAACCTGTCTCTCCTTGCGGGAGAGTTGCCTGTTGTGATGGTCGCGGAGGTTCTGGTTCTCGATCTCGAGCCGGGTGATCAGCCCCATCAGAGTGACGCTCCCCTCCGCCTTCTGGGCGACAAGAATCTCGTTGTTGACCAGATCGCTGAGGTTGCGGCGGAATTTCTCTATGCTGAGCTCTTCCTCGATCACCCCCCGGGCCTCCCGGAGGAGTTCGCGCCGCTGTTCCGTGGTCAAGTCCACCGCGCTGACGCCCTCCAGCATTTCCTGCTCGAGGGCGGCCAGGCGCCGCTCGACATCCTCGACCTGGATTTTGCCCACCGTACGAAGCAACCTGTTCTGGTCCTCGATGAGCTGCCGGACGCGATTCTCTCGATCCTGAATCTGGGCAATGAGCCCCTCTTCGTTGGGCCGGGCGTACTCGCGAGCAGCGGGCGA
Source organism: Planctomycetota bacterium (assembly GCA_003553185.1). Classification (GTDB taxonomy): domain Bacteria; phylum Planctomycetota; class PUPC01; order PUPC01; family PUPC01; genus PUPC01. The sequence goes on from PUPC01000394.1 coordinate 3,994, forward strand.
AGCGGGATCGACCCCCGCGTAGATGATACGTCCCCGCTCGGCCATTTCCATGCCCACAAGGACCAGGGCGACCGTGGACGCGACGAAAAGAACGATGAAAAGAATCAGGGGAACGGGATTGCTTTTCTGGGACGACATAGCCATCGGAAACCTCCTCTTCTTATGGAATGACGACAATCATAATAGACAAAACGGCCGCCAAGTCAACATCGGCCCCCAAAAAAAAACGGACCGAGAGCGAATCACCGGCGTAAGGCCCACACCATCCTGCGCACCGACCAAATCTCGGAACGCGGCTGTCAGGGCATACTCGCGGCGATTCTTTACATCATTATACCATGTTTGGGAGCCGAGCGCCCGCCTATTATCCCGAGAAATTCCCGGATTGCTCGCGGTCGCTCCGACCGGTACCAATATTGATCCGTCTGCCCCGTTCGGCCGACTCGTAGCAGGCGAGGACCGCGTGAAGCGCGGCCCGGCCCTCCCGTGCATCGGCGATGGCCGGCCGGTTGCCGTTCAGAAACTCGGCGAGGGGGCCGGCCAGCCCGGCGATCCGCTCGCTCTGGCTCTGCGGGTCGGGGAGGTCGCTCACCGTCCATTCGCCGCCCGCCCTCAGAAACCACTTCAGGCCGATCCCGCCCGGTGGGCGGGGGATGTTCGCGCTCGGCGCGTCGCCGTAGTTCTGGATGACGACTCCCTTCTCGCCCACGATCTCGGTTGTGTTCTCGCCGGCCGCACACACGAACGAGCAGACGACCTCGGCGAACGCGCCGTCGTCGTAGCGGAAGACGGCGATGCCGTTGTCGTTCGGCACACGTGGGTCGTGCAGTGTCCCAAGCTCTGCGGTCACCGTGGCCGGCATGCCCAGCAGCCAGAGGATGAAGTCGATCGCGTGCGAGGCGTCGTCGGCAAAAATGTCGCGGTTGAGGTCCGGGTCGGCGTGCCACGAGTCGGCGAACCGGGGCCAGGTGTGCGTGGCCAGACCGTGCCGGCGCCGGACCATGAAGATTCGCCCGAGCTCGCCGCTCTCGACCAATTCCTTCATACGCAGGTTCTGCGGGTCCACCCGCATCTGCCAGGCCATGGTGAAGGGGACGCCGGCCGACTCGACGGCGGCGGCGATCCGGTCGGCCCCGTCCAGGGTCAGCGCAATCGGTTTCTGCAAAACGATCGCCTTGCCGGCCGAGGCGGCCTCCTCGACGAGCTCGGCGTGCAGAGCCGTCTCGGCACCGACCACAACCGAGTCGATGTCATCGCGCCCGACCAGCGACTCCGGCGTCTCGTAGAGTTCGACATCGTGCGCCGCGGCCGCCTCCTCTGCCCGGGCCGAGTCGTGATCCCAGCCGGCAACCGGGTCCACCCCGAGCGACGGCTGCTCCCGCCAGATGCGGCAGTATGTGTTCACGTGACCGTGCGCGAAACCGAGGACTCCGACGGTCGGCATTCTGAACTCCCGAATGTTGAGAAGCGAGCGGCAAAAGCCAATGGAGATAAGGTTAACTGATTTCCCTGGCTCCGGTCCGACGCAATCATCAAATGTTGCCTGCTTCGCGTATTATATCACGAAAGACGCAAAAACTATGGGATTGGTTCCTGTCAGGGTCCACGTGACGCCCAATCTGACGAGCAACTTCTATCTTTGGAAGCCCTTCTTCGAAGTAACCTGCTTGCTGAAGAACTCGCTCAAACGCCTCCCACGTTCCTCCTCTAATTCTGTCGGGATTGCGGTATTTCTTACGTTGTTCCAAGCTGGATGGCACTCGTGGATATTCGGAGCGTACAGCATCCATATCGCCGAAGAACCATGCCTCCAGTTCCTCAATGGCAATGCGATTAACGACCTGCCAGTTCTCGGGGTCCTGTGAGCGCGTACGCAAACCTACTCTTGTTGCCGCGTCCTCAAGTTGCTGCTTAAGCTCATTACAATCATCTTGGTCGCGATCAACTAAGACCACAATCCGCCTATCAGCTGGCAGCCACTTGGCGTATCCTTCCAGCCTCTTCGGCAGTTCGCTGAGCAGTCGCTGCTTGCACTGAAATTGATGAATGGCATACGTTGTGCCTTCAGGGATCAGTCTCGGTAAAACTTCCCTGAGGAATGCTTCCATTGATGGCTCTTCGACCATTACTTCCAGATGTGTAATCATCAAGGTTTCTTTCTTGGTTCTACGGCGGATGCACCTTGGTTCACATTGGGGTCCCCCAAACCGAATTGGCCTTCAACCCAGAGATGCCCTAACGAGGCTCCGGCTTCCACGAAATCTTTGATTCCTTTGAGATCAGAGGCCTTGACAATTTTCGTGTAGCCTAGTTCGGTCCTGTACAAGACACGCACTTCCTCTGGTCGAAGTCCATCAACAAAGAATGGCGAATGTGTGGTGACGAGTAGCTGAGCCCTCTCGCTGGCGCTTCGACACTCCTCAGCCAATTCTGTGAGTAGACGTGGATGCAAGAAGTTTTCCGGTTCTTCGATTCCGATGAATGGTGGGGGCATGGGATCGTGGAGTAGCATGAGGTACGCCAACATCTTAACTGTGCCGTCTGAAACGAAACGGGCCAGGATCGGGTCGTCGAACGGGGCGTCCTTGAATTGCAACAATAATCGTCCGTCAGGCATAACTTCGGAGAACACATTGGCCAGACGCGGTACTCTTCGCCGCAAGACCAGCAGGATCTCCTTAAGACGTTTTGGATGTTGCTCTTTAAGGTATTGGATGACATTCGGCAAGTTGTCACCCGATTTCGAGAGTCTCTCTTGGGGCCCGGCTTCTGGTTGCCCGCGCGTGTCGGTGACCGACAGGTGGGAGACGTACCACCCAGTGATGAAATCTCGCAAGGCGGCCACCCGCGGGTGTTCGGCAAACTGGCCGAGCGCATTGACGGCTATCAGGTCCGGGGATTTCAAGGGGGTTTCTACTCGCTCGTCTTGTTCGTCTGGCTGCTCCCCGCTGGCCGCCCGTCCTTGTCCCTTATGGTATTCTAAAAACCGGAACGGTTTTCCTCTTTGAGCTCGCCGCCATTGTAGCCACTCCTCAGCGACGATCGGCCTGCCGTTCTCCTCATCTACTGCTAAGTGATACGTCATCAACGGTGTGTCTGGTTTCTCGCGGTATTTCAGTTCGAGAACGACAGGGCCCTCGGCTCCCCGTGAACGGAGTTCCTTCATGCGGCCCCGTCGGTCCAAAGCACTACGTACGCCGTCCCCAAAGCAATCGGAAAGGAACGCAAACACGTCAAAAAAGGTGGACTTCCCGCTACCGTTTGGTCCCAGAAGCACGGTCAACGGGGTAATCCCCTTGATTTCAACGTTCTTAAGCGCTCGGTAATTCTTGACGCTCAAGTATTCAATTCTCGCGGGTCGATCAACTTGTGAAAATAGGTTGTTCATTTTGAGCGTTCTCCTTCTGTTCCTTCCGACATCACCACCCGCCCGTGCTTTTTCTTGCCGGCACGCACGAGAATATGGCCGCCGTCGAGGTCGTCGGCCCCCAGTGTGCGCTCGATGGATGCCACCCGCTCGTCGTTGACGTATGCGCCTCCCTGCTGAACCAGCCGCCGGGCCTCGGATTTGCTGCCGCAAAGCTCCAGCTCGGTCAAGGCGTCGAGGATGCCGACGCCATCGTCGAGCCGGTCCGAACCGACCCGTAGCGTGGGGATGCTTTCCGTCGCCGGTTCGCCGCCATTGCCGCCGAATAAAGCCGCGGCCGCCGCATCGGCCTGCTCGGCGATTTCGCCGCCGTGGACGAGCTTCGTCATCTCGATGGCCAGCCGCCGTTTCGACTCGTTCAGAGCCGGACCGGGCTCGACGGACGTGAGTTCGCGGACCTCTTCGAGCGGCAGGAAGGTGAGCATCCGCAGGCACTTCTCGACATCGGCATCGGCAATGTTCCGCCAGTACTGGTAGAAGTCGTGCGGGGTGGTCTTCTCTGCATCGAGCCACAGCGCCCCGCCCTCGGTCTTGCCCATCTTCTGGCCCGAGGCAGTGAGCAGCAGCGGGACGACCATCCCGTGTGCCTCGCCGCCGTCCGCCCGACGGATGAGGTCTGTCCCGGCGAGGATGTTTCCCCACTGGTCGTTCCCGCCGACCTGGAGTGTGCAGCCCTCGGTCCGGTACAAATGCAGGAAGTCGTATGCCTGGAGCAGCATGTAGTTGAATTCCAGGAAGGTCAGGCCCTTCTCCCACCGCTGCTTGAAGCACTCGGCGGCGAGCATCCGGTTGACGGTGAAGTGGACGCCGACATCGCGGAGAAACTCGATGTAGTTGAGCTCCGCCAGCCAGTCGGCGTTGTTGAGCATCCGTGCCCCGTCCGGTCCGAAGTCAAGGAACCGTTCTAGCTGTTTCTTCTGGGCGGCCAGGTTCCGGTCGATCTGCTCGGGGTCGAGCATCAGGCGGAGCTCGGTCTTCCCGCTGGGATCGCCGATCATCCCCGTCCCCCCGCCGACGATGGCGATGGGCCGGTGCCCGGCCCGCTGGAGGTGGGCCATAGCGATGATGGGCAGCAGATGGCCGACGTGTAAGCTATCGGCGGTCGGGTCGAATCCGACGTAAAATGTTACGGGCGGCTGGTCGAGCATCTTACGGATCGCGCTCTCGTCGGTCGTATTCTCGACGAGCCCGCGCTGGGTCAGCACATCGAACGCGTTGGGCATAATCATCTCCGGTATCGAACTCTGCGACATTGTAACGCACCCTGCCCCCGGTTCAAGGAAAGCGGACGGAGAATCCGACAGGGCGTTTACCGCAGGCCGGTCGGTGGTATAATACGCCTGTCGACTGTTTATATCTTTACTATTGGAGGCCGACATGACGTGCGACCAGGCGGACGGCGAACTCGCCGACGTGGTGGCGGAACCGATGAGCACGGACGTGAACGCGGTGCTGGTGTTCAACGTGCTCCGCACCCACAGCTATCTCAGCCCGTTCTTGGACGCCGACCTGCGGCGCCGGCGCCTGACCGCCGCACAGTTCAACACCCTGCTCGTGCTCCGGGCGGCCTGGCCGGACGGGCTGAGGATGGGCGAGATCGGCGAACGGCTCGTGGTCACCAAGTCGAACGTCACCGGGCTCGTCGACCGGTTGGAGAAGAAGGGGCTGGTTGAACGCGGTAACCAGGCCGACCGGCGGGCGACGGCGGTCCGGCTTACCGAGGACGGTGCCGGGCTGCTCGACCGGACGATCCCGAAACACATTGAGTTGCTGTCGGAACTGACCGACTGCCTGACCACCGAGGAGAAACGGCAGCTCATCCGCCTGTTGACCAAGCTGCGGCGGCGACTGCGGCTGCGGCGGCGAAAGGGGGAGGGCTGATGCCCAGGGGCCTGCGAGGAGCGATGAGTACAACGGGCGGCATCACCCGCACCTACGGGTTGCACCGCCATTTCAGCCGGTCGGACTCCGACCGGCCGTCGGGCGGCATTCGTCGGGCGACGCTGCGGCGGATCGCCGGCTACTTCAAGCCGTATTGGAAATGGTGGGTGGTCATCATGATGTGCGTCGGTGCCATCGCCGGGCTGAACGTTCTGCCGCCGATCTGTGTGGCCGGGATCATCGACCTGGCCATCCCCCGGGAGGACCAGCGGCTGCTCCTCCTGCTCGCCGGGGCGATGGTCGGGCTGGCCATGACCAGCGGGCTGATCAGCGTACTCCAGCAGACGCTGACTGCCAAGACCGGCCAGAGCATCATGTTCGATCTGCGGAACGAGCTGTACCGCCGCCTCCAGCAGCAGTCGCTCGGCTTCTATACCGCGACCCGCTCGGGCGAGATCGTCTCGCGCATCAACAACGACGTGAACGCCGTCCAGAACGTCACCACGCGGACCTTGTTGGCCATCGCGAGCAACCTGGCGGCGCTGACCGCGACCTCGATCGCCCTGTTCTCGATGAACTGGCGGCTGGCCCTGATGGCGGTCGCCATTGTGCCCGCCTTCTACCTCCCCTCGCGGATCGTGGGCCGCATCCGACACCGCCTGTCCACCCGCACCCAGGAGAGCCAGGCATCGCTGCTCGCGTTTATGAACGAGCGGCTGCACGTGAGCGGGGCGATCCTCACCAAGATATTCAGCCAGGAGGACGCCGACGCCGAGGACTTCGCCGACCGGAGCGCCGAGGTGCGCGACCTGGGCGTCAAGCAGGCGGTCGTCGGGCGATGGCTGTTCATGATCCTCAGCGTATTCAGCGCCGTCGGTCCGGCGCTCATCTACTGGTACGGCGGCCGCGAGGTCATCCGCGAGGAGCTGACGACCGGGCTGCTGGTCGCGTTCGCCGCACTGCTCACCCTGCTCTACCGCCCGCTGGTGCAACTGGCGACGGTGTACGTCGATATCCAGGCCGCGGTGGCCGTGTTCGAGCGAATCTTCGAGTACCTCGACCTCTCGCCGGACGTCGAGAACAAGCCCGACGGACAGGACCCGGCTCCGGTCCGGGGCCGAATCGAGTTCGAGGGAGTCGGCTTCTCCTACCCCACCCCGCTCGCTATCTTCACCGAGGCCGAGGACGACGGCCCGTCCCGCCCAAAGCCGTTCGCCCTGAACGAGGTGAGTTTTGCCATCGAGCCGGGCGAGCAGGCGGCGCTCGTCGGGCCCAGCGGCGCGGGCAAGACGACCATCACCTATCTCGTGCCCCGGTTCTACGACCCCGACGAGGGACGCATCACCCTCGACGGGCACGACCTCCGCGACCTCGACCAGAAGCTGCTCCGGCGGCACATGGCGATGGTCACCCAGGAGACGTTCCTGTTCCACGCCAGCATCTGCGAAAACCTGCTTTACGCCAACCCCAACGCCGGATTGGACGAGATGACGGCCGCCTGCCGGGCTGCCCACATCCACGATTTCATCGAGTCGCTGCCCGATAAATACGAGACCATCGTGGGCGAGCGCGGTTTCCGACTCTCCGGCGGCGAAAAACAGCGTATCTCGATCGCACGCGCACTGCTGAAAGACCCCGACATCCTCATCCTCGACGAGGCGACGAGCAATCTCGATGCGACCTCCGAATACCTCATACAGGAAGCGCTGGAGACGCTGCTCCGCGGTCGCACGTCGCTCATCATCGCACACCGGCTCTCCACCATCCTGAGCTCGGACAAGATCGTGGTGATGGACGAGGGGCGGGTGGTGGACATCGGCCGGCACGAGGACCTGCTCCGTCGCGGCGGCCTGTATGCGCGGCTCTTCCACCAGCAGTTCGGCAAGGTCATCGACAACAGTTGACCGGGGCCGTCTCAGCACTCATTCGACACCCGTCGGCTCTGCCTCGGTTCTATTGGCCCGGTGGCCCGAAAAGAGCCGGGCGCATCTCGGAGGTTCGGACAGTGTCGAGCGGATTATAGAATCGCGGGGAGAAATAAAAATGGTGGAGAGCAGAGCCCTGGGGCCGGTGGGGGAGTGGCACCGGGCATCCCGTGGGGTGGGCTCATATCCCGCCGGTTGAGAGCGGCGGTTAGCTCCCCACCGCTTCTTATTATATCAGAAACGAGCGGGCGGGACACCCTCGAAAAGCTTGTTTTATCGTTCAACTTGATTATAATACCGCTTTCCGGTGCAACCGGGCCGCGCAACGAGCGCGGGACTTAGCAGATGATCCCCGAATCCTGGAGAAGGACTGATGCCCGAAGGGACCGAAACCGCATTGGACGTGCGATCCCTCATTATTAACGACGATACCGAACGACGCGAGCTGATCGACGTTCGGACCGCAGCATGCCGGAGCGAGGCGCTGCGGGACGAACTGAACGGCCTGATCGACGAGCTGGCCGACGAGTCGTCCGACGTGCGCGGCTCGCTGACCGACAGCAAGGCGAACCTGAAACGCGGCATCGCCCTGTGGATGCTGGGCAAGCCGAGGGCGGCCATCGAGCCGCTCGACGCCTCGGTCTCCACCGCCGACAGCAACTTCTTCCTCGCGCTCTGTTACTTCGAACTCGACCACAACGCGCGGGCGCTGGAACACGCCGAAAAGGTGCTGTCGTCCAATCCGTCCGACCCGGAGGGCATTCTCCTCGTCGCCGAGGCCCGGATCAAGCTGGGCGACCTGGACGAAGGGCACGAGCTGCTCGATCAGGTTGCCGAAAACGAAGAGTACGCGGCGGACGCGGCCTATCTCCGCGGGCTTGCCCACGACATCGAAGGGCTGTACGACGAGGCCGAAGAGGACTACCAGCGGGCGCTCGAGGCC
>PUPC01000397.1 GCA_003553185.1 Planctomycetota bacterium
CACCGGCACGAGGTTGTTGGCGACCTTCACGACATAGGTCGCGCCGATCTGTACGTCTGCCTTCTTCATGATTCACTCTCCTCTGCGAGCTTTGCTCGCGGCTTCGAAGCCGGCCTGGTAGGCCCGCTCCATGATGGTTTCAATCTCCCACACCGCCAAGGTGTGGAAGTCTTCCTGGTCGTTGTGACGCGATTCGAGCGTGGTGATCTCCAGCTCCTCGCGGGCGATGCGTTCCAGCGTCTGCTCCATGGTCTCGCGTGGCATCGGTGTTCTCCCTGGGCGTCGGGTTTACATGTGCAGCTCATCGAGCGAGCGCTTAATCTCGGCCTGCTCGACGCCGGAGAAGAACGCCAGCGTCTCGATGAGCCGCTCGCGGACCTCGGCCAGCGTGCCGACCGAGGTCCAGGTGGCCTGGTCGTCATCCTCGAACTTCTCCAGCTCGCACTCGAACCAGTCGGCCAGGCTGGCGATGTCGGCCTGGGCTCGTTTGGAGGCGTCCAGCATGCGTTGGGTGTTCGTTGTCTCGCTCATGTTCGTGTTCTCCTGTCAGCGGCTGCGGACGATGGTGACTTGGTACTCGCCGCCGTCGGCCGTCTCAACGACAAGGCCGGCGTTCCGCGTAAGCAGTCCGGCCTCGGCAAAGGTCCGGACGTGCTCGATCCCGCCGAGATCGTCCGGCAGGTCGAACTGGTCGAGGTCGTCAGCGTCCATGCAGGCGAGGTCGTCCAACAGCGTCTTCAGTGCCTCCTGGAATTCGTGGTCGTTCATGGTGGTCTCTCCTTGCGGTTAGAGGTCGCTGAGCCGAAGCAGCTCGGCGTAGTAAGCGTGGATGTCGCTGTTGGTGCCCCGGCCGCCTTCGAGATGGTGCTGAATGCACTCGGCCATCGACCAGAGGTCTTCTTCGCAGTCGGGCTGGACATGGTGCTCGCGGCCGTTGGGCTGATCGGTCGTCAGGATGGTGACCACCACCTCGTTGGCGGTGCCGACCCCGCCGACGCGGCGCTGGGCTGTGGCGTATCGGCCTGGTTTGCCCTCGAAGTCGATTCGCGTGATTCGCATGGTTCAGTTCCTTTCGTTCTGGAGGTCGAGATGCCTGGCGGCGGCGTAGCGCCGCAGGGCATCGGGGTCATCCCAGGCGGTGGCCACCGGGCGGGTGGCGCAGGTCTTGAGGGCGTAGAGCTTCCGGCCGGTGCCGGTGGTGCTTACGTGGACGATTCTGGCCTCCTGGCCTGCGTAGGTGTTGGCGTCGCGGTTAATGTGCATGGCTCGTGTCCTTTCGCGCTAGAGGTTGATGCGGGCCTTGCCGAGTGCCTCGACGTGTGCCTTCGCCTCGTCGGCCATGGCGGCGATTTCGGGGTGGTGGTCGAGGATGCCGTCGGTGCGGAGCTGGTAGACCAGCTCGCGGATGTAGCTCTCGACCTCGGCCATGGCGTCCTTCGCTCTGCTGCGTCGTGCGGGTGTGGCGTACATTTCTATCTCCTTGTCTGCAAGTCGGTTACGTTCGCTATTCGACGCTGGCATGTTACCTCGAACCCGCGAACCATCAAGGCAATTAACTGTCTTTTTCGCAATAACTTAGAGATTTTTCCAAGCATGCGTGACTTCTAGAGATATGACCGCCGAATCCTTGAAAATCACGGCCGTGACGCCCCAGCAGGCGGCAAAAATCCTCGCCTCTGCGTACCGGCGGCGGATAGATGCCGAGCAGGTCCGCGAGGTGGCCGAGCGGGCGGGCATCCTGCGGGCCGACGGGACGTTCAGCATCATCGAATACGTGGCCTACCTGGCCGAGGAGGTGGCCGGTGGCCGCGAAGATTGACCCACGCAAGCTGCGGCCGGCGGACCTGCTGCGGCTGGTCAACTCGGCCGGGCGCGGCAGCGTCCTGACCGAATTCCAACTGCGCCGGCACCGCAACCAGGCCGGCTACACCATCGGCGATACGCGAACGGTCGACCTGTTTCGCTACGCCGCGTGGATGACGCTGGAATACTTCAAGCCCAAGGCCGAGCCGCTGACCTATGAGGAACAGAAGGCACGCCAGGCCGAGCGCAACGCCGAGGCGGTCCGGGCCGCCCAGGATATCGGTGAGATACCGGCGGTTGTCGATCCCGACCGCAAGGCCGATGCGGAAAGCTCGTTTAGAAAATTCTGTGAGGTGTACTTCCCGGAGGTGTTCTACCTACCGTGGTCGAGCGACCACCTGCGCGTGATTCAAAGAATCGAAAAGGCCGTCCGCACAGGCGGCCTGTTCGCGATGGCCATGCCTCGTGGAAGTGGCAAGGCGCTGGCGCTGGACACACCGCTGCCGACGCCGCTGGGTTGGACGACGATGGGCACGGTCCAGGTCGGCGACCTTGTCTTCGACGACCAGGGGCGCATGTGCCGGGTAACGCACGCCACGGAGGTCATGCACGACCGGCCCTGCTATCGCGTCCGGTTCAGCGATGGGGAGGAGATCGTCTGCGACGGCGAGCATCTCTGGACTGTGCATGATCGCTACAGCCGGAAGAACCCGCTGACGCTGAGAACAGAGTACATGGCCCCTCGTGTGGACCTGCCAAACCATCGCGGACGCAATGAGAAGCGGTATCGCATCCCGCTGGCCG
>PUPC01000135.1 GCA_003553185.1 Planctomycetota bacterium
GAAAGGCCCGGCCGGGGCGGAACTCGGCGAGAATCTACTTGGCGCAAGCGGGGGGGGGCAGTATAATACATGTCAAATCGCCCGGCAGCGTAGCCGGGCAAGGTCATCCGGGAAATCCCGGCTAAAATCGAAACCGAAAGGAGCTGCGAAATGTCCGATGCGAAGCCGCGAATGTTCAACGTCCTCTTACCGCTTGTTCTTTTGGCAGTCACATTCGTGGCCGTGCCGGCCATTGCGGGGACCCTGCCGGAAGATTTTCAGCGCTATGTCATCAACCTGCAGGAAACCGATCATGCGGCCGGCGGAGACCTGACGCTTCACCTGAACTACCAGGACGGCCGCTTCCTCCAGGGCTGGATCGAGATCGACGGTAGGCCGGCGGCAAGCCGGGTGGACTTGTCGCAGCTCGAGCTGACCGACGGTGCCCTGCGCGGCAGTGTGGACATCGTGCTCGATAGAGGCCGCCGCAATAACCGCTTCCTCGTCATCGATGTCGATGCCGAAGTGGATGAGGCCGGCGGTGTCACCGGCGAGCACAAGACCCGCTACGGGCTGGAGCTGGGCCACGCTTATGGCCACGGTTTCTACATCTTTACAGATGACAATTTGGACCACGATACGCCGGTGGTGACCAAGGATCAGATCCGGTTCCGGCGATCGGGAGATACATGGTCCGGCCCGGCCGAGGGGACGCTGGAGGCGGCCATCAGCCCCGATGAACCGGTCCGCTTCCACATCGAGATGGGCCGGCCCCTGCGCGGCCCCTCGGCCACCTGGCAGCGCTATGTTTACCTCGAACTCGTGGTCAAGGGCGATGAGGTCATCTCTGCCGACGCCCATCCCGAGCGCGGCCGGCCATGGAGCCTGCGGGATGAGGTTGATGCCGAGGCGAGCTTTGATGGTGAAAGGATCAAGGGGAAGGCGACGATCGACATCGATGCCACCTATCCGCACAGTGGCGAATACATCTTTAACTTCGAAGCTGAGGTGAAACACAACATTGTCGAAGGTCAGACGACCGTTTACCACGAGAATCCCCATGGCTACCACGGCACCCGCGAAACCGGCCACACGATCAGCGGACGTGCCGAACTCGCCAACGGCGGCGCAACCGACCCCGCCAACGCCGTTCACCGCATCAACTTCAAGCCGTCGCACGGTGTGGAGCGCGAGGTCACCGCGCTGATCGAGATGAGGGAAGGCCAACTCGCCGGGGTACTTGTCGAGCCAATCTACCGTGGCGGCGGCGTCGACTTCCCCACCTCGATCCTCGAGTCTGAGGTCAACCTTGAGGGCGATCGCCTCTACGGCTCACTGCTGTTCGACCCGAACAATCCGGGTTATCCTGACGAATGGGGTCACAAGGAACTCGCCTACGAGTTCGACCTTCGCATCGACGATGGCAAAATCACCGGCGATTACGATACCCGCACGGATCCAAAGCACAGCACCGCCGGTGCTGTCAGCGGTCGGCAGGTCCCCGTCGAGGAGTTGCGTGCGGCCAACCCGGCTCCGGAAGTGGACTGGCCGACCTGGCACGGGCCGAATCACTCGCTCAGCGCCGCGGAGACCGACACGGCGCTCATTGATGATCCGTCCGAGGCGAGGATGCTGTGGAAGAGCGAGCGAACGCCGCCGGCGCGGTCGCAGATTCAGCGCTACGCCCGCGGCAATATCGGCAGGAACCTCAAAGGCGGTCCGGGCGGTGGTGCCGCATCGCCGGTGGTCTACGACGGCAAGGTGTATCTCCACTACTATGAACCGTCCGGCGATGCATCCACCGCCGAGAGCGTGGCGCGGAACTACCGCCGTCAGCTCGAGGAGTCCTGGAAGATTCTCGCCGATGATGTGGTGATCTGCATCGACCTCGAGACCGGTGCCACGCTCTGGAAGCAGCGCTTCGAGCAGACGGGTCTGAACCTCTACAACACGTGGAAGGAGGCCCCCGGCTCGACGCCCTCGGTGGGCGAGGGCAAGGTCTTCGCCGTCGGCTCGGCCGGCAAGCTGTGGGCGATGGACGCCAACACCGGGGAAGTCCTGTGGGAGTCCACGCTGCCGGCGTTTTACGAAGGGATGCAGCGCAACCGTGAAGAGTCCCTGGAAGAAAACACCCGCCCGGGCGCGGGCAGTTTTCATGCCGGTACCCGCATTGTCGTCGACGGGCTGCTGGTCGGTACCGATTTCAGGGGCAACCTCGTCGGCATCGACACGGAAACAGGCGAGAAGCGGTGGCGGGTCGATGACGTCATCGCAAGTACGAACACACCATCGCTGTGGCACGGCCATGATGAGCCGGTGGTGATTGTCAGCGACAGTCCAACGATCAGCGCGGTAACTGTCGCGGACGGCGAGTTGCTCTGGCAGAAAGACGTGGCACGCATTCCCCGCTCCTATCCGGTTCCCGTCGAGGGTGACATCCTGACTGCCATCGTGAACGCCGAGGACGGGGATGAGCTCCACCTCGCCGGTTTCCGGATCAGCGCCGATGGGCTTGAGCGGCTGTGGACGCTTGAAAGACCACAAGACAGAACCGGACGTCGGCTGTTGATGATTCACAATGGACACTCCTACACGTTTGGCCAGGAAGGTTCCGACC
>PUPC01000185.1 GCA_003553185.1 Planctomycetota bacterium
GCATCGTCTCGCAGCACACGGACGAAGCGGCTGATGACATAGGCGCGGAACGCCAGGGCGTTCCAATCGAGCGCCGGCTTGAGCACGCTGCTTCGGAGTTTCTTCCGAACGCTTTGCGGGATGACGCGCTTGACCCGGTCCCGGACCGATTTCCTTTGGCGGGGAACCGATTCGTGCCTCACCCTCGCCCCGTCCAGGATGCGATCAACGAGGAGGCCGGACAGCAGCTCGCGGGCGTCAGCGGTATCCAGTTCGGCCCGGATGTGCTCGACGACGTCCCGCGTCCGCATTACATCCCACGGATCGGGCACGATGGCTTTCGCCCCGAGCGGGATATCCGGGGTGATCGCCCGGACCAGTTTCCGGAACAGCGCCTTGTCGTCCCGGAGCCGGTCGGGCAGTGTGCGCACGGTCTCGACGATCGACCGGGAGGTGAGCGGGTCGAGCGTCTCGACGTACCACGCCTTGAGTTCGTTCAGACATCCGAAGACGTAGGGCATGGTGTATTGCTGGTAGAGTCGGTCGCGCCAGGTGGCGAGCGATTCGCCGGGCCGCCGTTCCAGGGTGTCCGGCAGTTCCTGCGGCCCGAAGCCATACTGCTCGGGCTCGCCCAGGTTCGTGTAATCGGAGAACAGGGCGAGTTTCCGATCCATCCGGGCGTCGGCCTCGGTGTGGACGGGCGGCTCGCCGAACGCCTGTTCGCCCCGGATGACACCGCAGGCACCGTCTTCGAGCAGGCGGCGCCAGATGTCGAACCCATCGACATAACCCTCGACGCCGTCCTCACGGGCTTCGCAGAGGGCGACGAACCGGTCGAGGAACTGTTCGACGGTCGCCGCCGACGGATCGAGCCGGTAATAGCGATGTTCGAGGCCGTAATGCTGGGCGAGTTGCCGGGCGACGGAGAGGTCGGACGACGGGTCGTGCTGGTGTTCGGCCAGCCCCCAGGTCACGCACGGGGGAGCCAGGCCCCGCTCGGCCATGTGGATAAGGATCGCCCGGCTGTCGTACCCGCTGGAGAGCGGCAGGAGCCATTGGGACGGTTCGATGGGCAGGTCCTCGAACGCCTCATCGAGTGCGGCCCTCAGCCGGGCCAGATGCTCGTCCCGCGGCCTGTCCGACGGTTCGAATAGAACCGGAGCTTCCTCGACGTTGGCCGTCCATTCTTCCCGGTCGAGCCACAGCCGGCCGTCGGGGCCGAGGAACCGGATGCGGCGGTCCCACGGTTGGCCCGGCCCGGGCGTCCCGGTGCTGAGGAACCAGGGGATGGCGGAGCGGTTGAGCTCGAGGTCGCCGAGCACGGCGACGACGGCCCGCTGGGACGAGGAGGCGACGAACAGGTCCTCGGTATGCGCATACCAGATGTTGCGCGAGGCGAGGACGTTGGTGCAAAGTTCGACGGCCCGTTCGGATGTGCGGAACAGGGCGAAGGTCCCGTCGGGCGCGGGGGCGCCGGGCCTGTGCCAGTCGTCCGGGCGCTTTCGGGGAAATCCGAGGCAGGCCGAGGCCCCCTCGACGGCGACGGTATCCACCGGGTTGAGCACGCCGAGCAGGGCGCCGTGATGCTCGGCGGTCAGCGGGGGCGCCGGGCTGATATTGTCCGGGCAGAGCCGGTCGGACAGGGTGCGGATATCGTCGGGGCCGAAGCGTCGGCTGTCGGGTCGCCGGGGGCAGATCAGTATGGCCTTGGACATGAAGTCGTTATCCTTCGCGTTGGGGCACCGGTGAAATCCGGTTCATTCGGCAACCCCGGCTCGGTTCAAAGCCGCCGGTTCGGGTCCTCGGCGGCTTCTCGCTCACTTCGTTCGTTTGAAACGGCTTTAACAATTTCGACCATGCCTGATCGGTCGATATTGTTATTCTCGCCGCTTTTCCGTTTTCGATTAGTATGAGCGCATGACGAACAGTTTGTGCACCAGCCAGCAGAGGAAGGTAAGTCCTGCGATTATGTAAAAATCCCTTTTGTTCCACAAGCCAGGGGCGGAAAAGCCGGATCCGCCGGACTGGTCCCACAGGTTTGGGGTGAGGCCGGAAAGTCGGTCCGGGGCCCGGTCCGAGCGACCGGTGGGCTCCGGTATCTGCCCCTGCTCTCGTGACGACACGAGCAGAAGCGCCGAGCTCAGCCCGAGGATGGCAAAGACGAACGGATAGTAGACGCGGGTTTGCATCACACCGCCGACAGTCTGGCCGGCGAGGATGCCGAAGACAGCCAGTCCCATCACTCGCATCCGTCCGCTCGACCCTTGCTGGGTGATCTTGTATGAGGCCCGCATCGCGTAGAAGAACACGCCCAGATAAATGAACAGCCCGATGGTGCCCAGTTCAAACAGGACACGCATGTAGCTGCTGTGCGTGTCTCGGGGCGTGCCGGGCGTTAGCAGCCAGGTCCTGGCTCCGTGCCCGATAAACCGGTGATTACTGAAACGGTTTAGGGCCAGCGCCCAGACGTCAACTCGGCCCATAGCCGAACGGTCGCCGGTATATTCGCCGACGGTCTGCAGTCGCGGGCTGAAGCTGAGCACGAAGCCGAAGACGATGACGCCGCACACGGCCATGCCAACCCGTACGAAGGCCCGCCGAGGC
>PUPC01000280.1 GCA_003553185.1 Planctomycetota bacterium
GAAGCGTTCAGAAAAGGTCTTGGCGGGAAAGCACAACTTGCCGGCACGGTGTCATACCCCCGAGTCACCTGGCTCACATGGAACGATTCTGGCGAGCAACACGTTGACACATCGGATCAGAGCCGGAAGATCATCCACCTCCGCCATCTCGACGAGGGCAATGGGGAATCACGCCTTGGCGAGGGATTGTGTGCCGCCCTCGAAGCCGGCGGCTGCGCGGCCGTCATCTGCAACACCGTGAATCGGGCCCAAGAGGTTTACACGGAACTCAAGCGATGTTTTGATGAGACCGAGATCGACCTGCTGCATGCTCGCTTCCCCTTCGGCGAGCGAGAAGAACGCGAGCGGCGGGCCCTCGCACATTTCGGCAAGCCCGACGGCCGCGATATCGAACGTCCACACCGGGCCGTCTTGGTATCGACTCAGGTCATCGAACAGAGCCTCGACCTCGACTTCGATCTGATGGTGACCGACCTCGCTCCCATCGACCTGATCCTGCAACGCGCCGGTCGGCTTCACCGGCACGACCGGCCTGACCGTCCCGAAACTCTCATCGAGCCAACCTTGTGGCTACGAGCATCACAGCTCACCGACAAAGGCGTTCCCGCCTTCGCCACCGGGCGACGCATTGTTTACGACCAGCACGTCCTGCTCCGCACGTGGCTCGCTCTCCAAGGTCGCTCCGCGATCCGAGTTCCGGACGATGTCGAGGACCTGGTCGAGTCGGTGTACGGCGACCGAGAATGCCCTGACGGCCTCGGCGACTCTCTCGTCGAGGTTTGGTGCGAGACGAAGGCCAAGCTGGATAAAACTTTCGAACTAGAGCGAGCCGAAGCTCAAGACCGGTGGATAAAGTCGCCGGACTTCGACGGCGCCTTATGGCGAATGACAATCAACGCGCGCGAAGAGGACAATCCCGAGCTTCACCCGGCACATCGGGCTCTGACCCGCCTCGGTGGCCCCACGGTCAACATTGTCTGCCTGACCGAATCCGAGGCCGCCGTTGAAAATGAACGCGGTGGCCCACCCGACTATCGCGAGGCAGAAGCTCTCCTGAAACGTTCGCTCTCGGTCTCGCACCGAGGAATTATCCACGCCTTGCTGGACCAGCCCACACTTCCGGGATGGCAACGCTCCGCCCTGCTTCGCCATCACCGGCTATTGCTTCTCGACGAAAGTCGAAGCGCAAGTGTCGGAAACTACCGGATACGAATTGACCCGGAACTCGGCCTGACAATCAAACGAAACGAAGGAGGTGTCTGATGAGCGATATATCGTTCAACCTTGTCGACGAGGGTTGGCTTCCCTGCGTCCTCGGCGACTCTGAAAACCCGCAGCCCCGTCTGCTTGGTCTATTCGACACACTGGCCCGCGCCCACGAAATACGCATCATCGCCGACCCATCACCGCCCATCACCGTCGCGTTACATCGACTTCTTCTTGCCATCCTTCATCGCAACTTCGGTCCGGAGGACGAATCTGCCTGGCAATCACTGTGGGAAGAAGGGGCCTTCGATCCGGTACGTCTACAGAAATATTTCGACGAACACAAGAACCACTTCGACCTGTTTGACGACGAGCGTCCGTTCTATCAGACGCCAGAAGTGCCTTATGAGGAGTGCGACACGTCAGTCGCCCGGTTGGCCATTGAGCGAGTAACTGGCAACAATCCGACGCTCTTCGATCACACAACGGACGCGGAGCCGCCCCCGGCAACCCCCGCTGAGGCTGCCCGGCTCGCCGTCGGCACACAAGCGTTCGCCGTCGGCGGGCTGATTGGAACCCGGGAGGGAGAACCCCGAAAGGTACACGGCTCGGCGGACAGCGCCCCGCTGGTCAAAGGTGCGGTGATACTTGTCCACGGCGAGAACTTGTTTCGAACCTTGATGCTGAATCTCCATCGATACAATGGGCAGCGCGGGGAGCCGTTCGACTTCGATCCTGACGAAGACCGCCCCGCCTGGGAGTCTGATGTCCCGACTCGTCCGGAAGACCGACGCCCTCGCGGTTACCTCGATCTCCTCACGTGGCAGGGCAGGCGCCTTCGCCTGAAACCCGACCTGACCGAGGTCGGCAAAGTCGTCGTCCGGCACGTCGCTCTGCTGAAGGGCAACCAGTTCCCCGACGACTATCACCGCCACGGACGTGAGACGATGCTCGCATTCATCCACAATGAAAAGGCTTCCGCCCGACAAGACCCGTGGCCGGCCCTGGCCTTCACCGAGAGACGCTCGCTTTGGCGCGACAGTATGACGCTCTTTCAATCGATTCAAGACCAGCGGGCCCGCCCCAGCATTCTGACCTGGCTCAACGAACTCGCCGAACGGGGGATTATCGACGACGCCTCCGTGCTTCCGCTTGCTGCCGCCGGCTTGTCGACAGATCGGGCAAAGATCCTCCTCTGGCGGCACGAGACCTTACCGCTGCCACTACGCTACCTCAGCGACGAAGAGCTGCTCGACAGCCTGGACTCGGCTCTCGCAGCCGCTGAGGGAGGGGCCGGTGCTGTGTATGCCGGCATACGTCGGCTCGCCGAACTCGTCTCCGAGTCCCAAGAAGGCGGCAAGCCCGACA
>PUPC01000162.1 GCA_003553185.1 Planctomycetota bacterium
GCCGGGCGGTGTCGTCGCCGTGGCGCTGGAGGACCAGCCAGTTGATCCGCTCCTCGGTCTCCAGGTCCCGCTGACGCGACTCCTGTGGGAGAGCGACGTCCGGAGGGGACGGGGACGGCGGTGGGGCGCTCACCCGCTCGCTCCATTCGTCGGGGATGCGGAGCCCGGACACCCGGGCGGTGTCGGCCAGCCGCCACAGCCGGTGCTGCTGATCGGGCCCCTCCAGCTCGGCGGCGTCCTCGAACAGAGCGTCGATCGCGGCCTGGGCGGCGTCTGTACCGGGGAACTCGCGGAGTCGGTAGAGCCGCTCGTCGGGCGTTCCATCGGCGAGGGCCTCGGCCGCTGCCGTCTCGAATGACTCGGCGAACTCGGAGCTGCGCTGCTGGAGATTGAGCAGGCGGGTCGCCGCCAACTCGCCCGCACGGACGGTCAGCGGTTTGTCCATCGGCGAGACCGTCCGTGTGTACAGCGGCATCCCCTCGCCGGCCAGGGCGATGCCCCGACGCATCTCGGTATAGAACGGGTTGTCGGCGAAGGCGGCCGCTCGATCGATCAGCCCGCTCGCCTCGGCCGTCGCCTCCTCGGGGGTCATCCGCATCATCGGCGAGACCGGGTATTCGTAGTGGCCGTAGGTGGTGACCAAGCTGCGCAGACTGCGGGCGGCCACGTCGAGCTCGCCCTTCTGCTCGTACCCCTCGGCCAGAGCGAACAGCGTCTGCATCTCCTCGGGCAGCGTGGTCGCAGTCCGCGACATGCCGAGGTAGTGCTCGAGTTCGGCCTCGGTATTGCCCGATCGGATGGCGCCCCGTGCGAGTTCCTGGTGAACCCGATAGAGCTGCTGATTGACGGTAACCCGGAAATCGACGTCCTCGGACGGCATGTCCCGCAGGCAGCGGTGGAGCAGCTCGGCGGCGTCGGAGAACCGGCCGTCGTCGAAAGCGAGTTCGGCACGTGCGAAATCGACCTCGGGGCCCTCGCGCCCGGCGAGCTCTTCGCGGACGGCGGACCGGTCGTACACCATCGAGATGTTGCGGGCGGAGAGCCGCAGTTCGAACGGGACATCAAACCGGCGGAAGGTCACCCTCGAGAAGGGCATAAATGATGGGTGCGGGTTCTCGGGGAGGTCGTCCTCGACGATCTCGCGAAGCTTTCTTATGTTCTCCCTGTCGCTGTCCGTCTTCTCCGGGAGGCCCTCCAGCCGCTCCAGCACCGTGGGGGCGTGCTCCGTGATCGCGGCGTGAAACGCCGCCATCATGTTCCCGTCATAATAACGCCGGCGATCGACGACCTCCCGTTCGTTCAGGTCGTACTGGACCATGTTGGTCGTCATGCCAAATACAGTCCAACCGCGATAATTCCAATTCGTCACGAACAGTTGCCCGTCCTCGGTGATGAACGGCCGCGCTCCGGTCTCGAAGTGCGGGCCGTATCGATACTGCCCATATGGTTCAATCATGTTCATCGGAATGCTGGAATACGCGCCCGTGCGGGGGCCCGGGACGCGGTGCTTCAACACGGGCTGGGTCTCCTGGGCGACCGCCTTTGGCGAATGCCAGGTGACCTCTCCGGTGTCGGGATCGACCAGGATCACCGGCCGCGACCGGATGCTGTACACAAAGACGAGCTCGCCCGAAGGCAGCGCCCCCAGCAGGTAAGTGAAATTGCCCCTCCCTCGCTCCGGCACGCCCTTGGCGCGCGCCCAGTCAACCTTCCCCGTCCGACGGTCGATCGCCATCACATAGGGTGCGTTGACCGGCAGCACAATCAGCCGCTCGCCGTGAAGGAACGGCCGCTGGTTGAACCAGAACATCGGGCTGTGCGGGGTCCAATAGATGCGAGTATGCCGAACGGTGCCGCCGCCGCTCCCGAACTGGCGGGTCGCGTCGTGGACGCCCTCGTAATACGGATAGCGCATCTGCCATTTGACTCGGCCCGACAGCGCGTCCAGGGCGACAATCGCACCGGCGTTGGTGTTGTAATAGACCGTCCCCTCGTGGTAGAGCGGCGGCGAGGAGAAGCTGCGGACACGGTTGCGATGGCGCACCCGGAACTCGCCCGCGAACCGGCCCGGGGCCAGACGGCACACCTCCCGACGCCAGAGGACGCGCCCGGTGGTACTGTCGAACGCCATCACTCCGTACTCGGTATCGGTATGAGTCCGGCCCTCGATGTTGTCCTGGATGTAGCCCGCATAGACCGTCTGGGGGCCCACCGCCGGGGACGCCTCGAAACGCATCCGGGCCTCCGCCTCCGTCGATGCCACCATCGGACCATAGGCCCACCGCAGCATGCCGGTCGTCTCGTCGATGGCCACCAGCGACGGGCCGCCGTCCGAGACCACCGTGAATACGATGCCGTCCTGAACGACAAGGTCCTCCTGCGGATACTGACGCATCGGCGGGTTCTGCCAGGTCATCCGACCGCCCGAGTCATACTTCCAGCGGAGCTGGCCGTTGAGGATCGAGTAACAGTATATCCGGTTCTTGTACCGCATCAGCACGTTGTTCTCGGTCACCACCGGCTGAGCGTACACGTTGACGTCGAACCGGGACCCGGCCAGGTGGTGCTCCC
>PUPC01000173.1 GCA_003553185.1 Planctomycetota bacterium
ATGCAACTGTTGTGGATGTTGCTGAAGGGGCCGGTGTCAGCACGAGCACGGTCTCGGCTGTTATGAATGGGGAATGGAATGTGACAGAGATACAAAAAAAACTGTCTGTATGTTGTGTTTTGACGGTGGCGATCATCCTGGGCTTGCAGTGCGTCGGTGATGTTTATGCGGGAGGGCCGTCCGGAGCGGACGGGACCATAGACCTGCGGGTGATGAGGCTGCCCAGCCCCATTGCGACCGGAGTTGAGGCTCAGGTCAGTCGGCGGATCATCCGTGAGTTTGTGAGAAAATACCCGCAGTACAACCTCGCGCCATCGGACTTTCCCAGACTGGAGGGCATGGTGGACCAGGGGCCTCTTATGTCCATAGCCACCGGCGTTCCGCCCCACGGTATCTATGTGAATTTTCGTCAATCATCCACCTATATCAACCATGGGTTTCTCGTTCCGCTCGAGGTTTTGCTTGCACGCGTTTTGAGCGACAATGCCATGACGCGCGAGACCGACGAGCAGGGCAACTGGCTGGAGGATCCGACGCCGGCCGAGATTGAAAACGCTCTGTCGAAGATCCGCGAGCGTGTGGAGGATCCCGCATGGCCGGTGGTTTACAGGAAAGCCGATACAGCTGGACGGGCGGGTATTCCCACGGGCCGGCACGTCTGGGCCCTTCCCTACACTCATCTTGCGATGGCCATGCTGTATCGACGGGACGTTTTTCATGAAGCCGGGCTCGACCCGGAGCGTGCGCCGCAAACATGGGACGAGATGATGGAATATTCGCGACGTATCCGGGAATCCAGATCAGGCAATTTCGGCATTATGTTTGGTACCGGCCCGGTCGTCAGCTGGTGGGTGTACAGTTTTCTGGTCTCCAAAGGTGTTGAGTACGTCCGGCAGGACGAAGACGGGAACTGGCATGCGGCCTTCAATACGATGGACGCCGCTGAAGCCATTTATTACATACTCAGGCTGGTCCATGAAGAATTTGAGACGGAGGACGGGCGGAAGCTGAGAGGCGTTGCATTTGCTCCTTTGGGGGGCGGCCCTGAGATGGGGCTGAAATGGAACCGCGGTGAGATCGGCATGCGGTTCGAATACCTGTCGTATGAGTTCACTCAGAATATCAATCCCGCACTTGTCGGTGTGGCCCCCGTGCCGTCCCCGCCAGGAGGGCGTTCCGCCAGTGAAATCAACTGCCAGATGTACGGCGTTTTCAGCGGCGCCCCCCCCGAGCAGCAACTCGGGGTGATGCGCTACATCTGGTTCCTGACGGGGGAATACACCGAGGCCATCCGGACCCGCACTTTTGTCGATGCCGGATACGGACAGTTTCTGGACCCGGCGACACTGGAACGCCACGGGTTCCATGACGTGGCGCAGCGTGTTCCGGAGGAATGGCGCCGGACCATGGAAGAGGCGTTTGAAGGGGGCGTGCCCGAGCCCTACGGACGCGACACACAGCAGGTCTACAGCTATGTTGACGATCCGATCAATTTTGCGCTCCAGCGTCCCGAACTCCTCGACCTGCCCAAAGAAGATGCGCTGTCCCGCATAAAGGTCCAACTCGACAGGGCCGCCGCCCGGGTTGACGAACATATGCTGGGGGAACTGAGCGAACGGGATCTGATGATCCGCAACTTTGTCGGCGGAATTGCGCTCTTCATTATTATTGCCCTGTTCGTCACCACCATCACTTTCACCTGGCGGGGTTTCACCCGCGAGGAGCAGAATCTGGGCGACCGGCCCTCGTTCAGCAAGCTGCGCTATGCCTACCTGATGCTTGTGCCCGGACTGGCGCTGGTCCTGTTCGTGCGCTACCTGCCCCTGATACTGGGCATACCGCTGGCGCTGATGGATTATCAACTGGCCATTGAGAGCCAGTTCGTCGGGCTGGGCAACTTCGCCAAAATCCTGTACGATCCGCGCTTCTGGGCGTCCATGGCCCGGACCTTCTACTACGTGCTTTTGGTCGTGGGTTTGGGCTTCTGGCCGCCCATTTTGGTGGCCATCCTGCTGGATGAGGTGCCCACCACCACCCTGAAGTACATCTTTCGCACCATTTTCTACCTCCCGACCATCATCAGCGGCATCATCATGGTGTTTCTGTGGCGGCAGTTCTATGATTCCTCCGAATCCGGGGTTCTGAACCAGATCGTGATGTCGGTCAACCACCTGGGGCCCGTCGGCGGCACGCTGGTGAGGCTGATCCTTGTGGCCTGCTGGTTGTCGCTGATCGGGTTTGTCTTCTCCTGTTCGATCAAGCTCAAGGAGCTGAGCTGGCCGGTGCGCACGGCGATCGGGGCCTTCTCGCTCGCCCTGCTCGGCGCCACGCTGTGGCCGCTTCTCAGCGCGTATATCGGCCCTGATGAACTGGTCATCATGGCCCGGGGGCTGGATCCGGACCAGGTGAGGGGCTGGAGCGGGGTCGGGTCGTATCTGGCCGGATTCATCGGGAGGTTCGACATCGAACCGCTGGGCTGGATCGAAGATCCGGGCATGGCGATGGTGTGCGTGGTGATCCCGATGGTGTGGGCCTCGGCCGGGCCGGGCTGCATCATCTA
>PUPC01000301.1 GCA_003553185.1 Planctomycetota bacterium
AAGGGACGGCTCCGGCTCACGGGGCGGTTTCTACATAGGAAGCCGGCTCGCACCCGCCTGCAGCGATGGCAACCGGGATAACCTTGATTTCCGACGGCATATCCCCCTGCAGGAATGGGTGCATATAGCCGTGCAGATCGATCGGGATGCGTCCGTTTTAAGGGCGTTTGTCAACGGAGAGCTGGTGGCTGAGCGCTCGTCCCGGCTGACAGGCTCCGTCGAGGCAAACGCGGATCTCATTATCGGCGGCGACAGCGTCGGCGCTTTACAGGGGAACCTCTGTCAAATAGGACATCTGCGTATATGGAAAGGGATCAACCTCAGTGAAGAAGATATCCGGGATAGAATGCACGAGGCCCTGAGCGGGGATGAAACGGGGCTGGTGGGCTATTGGCCCCTTGAGGAGGGGGAGGGGACGACCGCCCACGACCGGAGCACCTATGAAAACCACGGCACCCTTCAGGAGGAGGCATCATGGGTTCCGGCACGATCGTTCGTTGACTACCTGCCGCCCAAAATCGAAGTCAAACCCGGTGAAACCGTGAAGCTCGGCCCGGTCGAACTCTACGACGCCGTCGGTGAGGTGTCGTACCAGTGGTATCATAACGACGAACCGATCCCCGGAGCAACCGGGGATGAACTTGTCATGGAAGATGTTCATGCCGATAAGCTCGGAACCTATTATGTCAAAGCGGACGACGACCGCTCCGTGACTCCGCTCAGGTCCAACGAAACCGTGCTGCCGCACTGGCCGTTGTGGAGCGTTGCCGACATTGAGAGCCAATCCGTCGAGATCGGTGATACAATCACGCTCGGACCCGTGGAGCTTTACGATCCGCGGGGTGAAGTAACATACCAGTGGTACCGCGACGGACGGCCGGTGCAAGGGGCGGTGGACAGCATCCTGATCCTCGAGAATGTGACGGTCGAAGAGCTCGGCCGCTACCGCGTGGAGGTTGACGACGCACTCAAGATGACACCGGTCACCACCCATGAGGTGACCGTCGCGCAACCCGACTGGCCGATGTGGCGCTTCGACGCGCAGCGAAGCGCCGAGACCCCGCATGAGCTGGAGGAAACACTGCATCTTCAATGGGTCCGCGACCTTCCGGCCCCGTTCCGTGCCTGGCGCCGTCAGCTGGACGACGGGGGCAAACTCGACTTCGACGTCTCCTTCGCCCCCGTCGCCGCCGGCCGCCTGATCTTCGTCCCCTCCAGCTCAACAGACAGCGTGACGGCGTACAATATGGAGGACGGATCAAAAGAGTGGCGGTTTTATGCCGACGGCCCGGTTCGTCTTGCTCCGGCGGTATGGCGCGAGAGGGTTTTCTTCGCCTCCGATGACGGACACCTTTACTGCCTCAAGGCATCAGACGGTGCGCTTAAGTGGAAGTTCCGCAGCGGCCCATCGGAGCACCGCCTGCTGGGCAACGAACGGATCATCAATTTCTGGGCCGCACGCGGCGGGCCGGTCGTTCACGACGGAACCGTCTATTTTGCGGCGGGCGTCTGGCCCCAGCACGGGATTTTCATTTACGCGCTCGACGCCGAAGATGGATCGGTCCGGTGGATCAACGACACGACCAGTTCGGATTACGTGGAGCTGCCGCACGGAGGAGCGGATGGGTTCGGCGGACTCTCGCCCCAGGGCTACCTCGCCGTCTCCGGCCCCGAGCTCGTCGTCTCCGCCGGCCGGGGACAGAGCCCGGTCTTCCTCGACCGCTCCACCGGCGCTGTCGCTGGTTACAGTTTCCGGGGCGCCAAAGGCGAGGGTGACTATGCGGTCCATGGCGTTGACAAAGGCGGCATGGGCAAGAGATCCAACCGCATGCTCGAGGAGCGCCTGGACGATCTGAAAGGGGAGATCGGGGGCGATGTGTTCTACAAGCTCG
Organism: Planctomycetota bacterium; assembly: GCA_003553185.1. Taxonomy (GTDB): domain Bacteria; phylum Planctomycetota; class PUPC01; order PUPC01; family PUPC01; genus PUPC01. Next base: position 1,893 of record PUPC01000301.1, read on the forward strand.
CCGCCCGCGACCGCATGTTCGTCGTCACCGAAGAGGGACGGCTGTACTGTTTCGGACCGGACGAGGTCGAACCGCGCCGCCACAGCTTCGATGCGGCCGCGCTGGAAACACGCTCCGATCAGTGGCAGAAGCCGGTCGCTGCGCTGCTGGATCGACTCGGAGAGTCCCGTGGCTACGCCCTGGTGCTGGGCGCCGGTTCGGGCGACCTGCTCCGCGAACTCCTGCTCCGGAGCGAAATGCACGTGGTGGTGGTCGAATCGGACGAAGAGAGGGTTCGCCGGCTGCGCGATGAACTGGTCTCCGCCGGAAAGTATGGACGACGCGCCGCGGTCATCGCGGCTTCGCCGGCTCAACTGTCCGTGCAGCCTTACCTGTTCAGCCTTGTGGTGAGCGAAGATGTTTCAGACGCCGGTCTCAGGCCCGACCCGGAGGCCCTGGGCACCATCCTGGAGCTTCTCAGGCCCTACGGGGGCCTGGCCCATTTCGGCACGCCGCGGGGAGACGGGGCGGACTTCGCCGAAGCGGCCGCGGACGCCGACGTGGACCGTGTCAGCGTGCAGAACGAGCCCGATGCCTTCTCGGCCGAACGCGACGGGCCGCTGACGGGCGCCGGGCAGTGGACCCACCAGTATCATGACGCCGCCAACACGCTGCTCTCGGACGAAG
>PUPC01000146.1 GCA_003553185.1 Planctomycetota bacterium
CGCCGCCGACCAGGTAACAGTTCTTGATGTCCTGGAACCGGTTGTGGGGCCGGAAGAAGAGCACCTGCCGCATGGTATGGGCCAGGTTGAACGTCGCCCCCTCGTACACGCAGTAGTCGGTTTCCCAGTCCGCCGGTGTCACGATCTTCTTCTCTTCGATGGCGTCTCGCAGCCCATCGAACCCGCCCCGTTCTTCGGCCAGGTCCAGAACCTTGTCCGCATAGGCCTCGGCGGTCTGATGCCAGTCGATTCCTGCCCGCTGGTTCGGGCATGGTACCAGGATATAGATCGTCGAGCAGCCCTCCGGTGCCAGCGAGGGATCGGTAATGGATGCGTTCTGAACGTAGAAAGACGGGTCGTCGGGGAGGATGCCGCGCTCCGCGATCTCCTGGATGTTCCGCTGATAGTCTTCGGCGAAGACGACATTGTGGTGAGGATGGTCGGGGTACTGCTTTCGAACGCCGAGATAGAGCATGAACGTCGAGCAGGAAAGCTGCCATTTCTTCAGCTTCTGCGGTGTGTACCGGCGGAGAGCCCGCTCCGGCACCAGTGTGTTCATCGCGTTGCCGAAGTCGGCGTTGATGACGAGCCCGTCGAACCGCTCCTCGGTGCCGTCGTCGAGGCGGACGCCCACCGCCCGCCGGCCTTCCAGCATCAGCTCCTTCACGCGGGTGTTCAAATGGACGGGCACCTCCCGTTCTTCGAGGATGTCCGCCATTGCCTGCGAGATGCGGTTCAGCCCTCCCGTCACGTGGTGGATGCCCATCGCGTGCTCGACGTAGGACAGCATCGTGAAGAACGCGGGGCAGGTCCAGGGCGACATTCCCAGGTACTTCGACTGGAACGCGAAGCAGAGCTTCAGGTCGTCGTGCTTGAAATACCGGCCCAGATTACCGAACACGGACCGGCCGAGCGACATCCGGGGCAGAGCTTTGAGGAAGATGGGATCGACATACGAGAGCAGGCTGTCGTATGGTTTCTTGAGGCACGGGACCAGCCGTTCGAGCCGGGCGCCTTCTTTCCGCATGAACTTGTCGAGCCCCGCCTCGCTGCCCGGGAAGTGGCGGCGAATCTCTTCCCTTGTTTTCTCCTGGTCGGGCGATGGGAATATCTCGACGCCGCCTATCTTGAGCCGATAGAGCGGGTCCAGCGGCTGGATGTCGAGGTAGTCCTCGACGCTCCTGTCCGCGAGCGCGAACACCTCCTCCAGGATGTACTTCATCATCAGGAAGGTCGGGCCGGTGTCGAACGTGTAATCGCCGAGCCGGATCGGCGCGTTGCGCCCGCCGACGGTGTCCTTCTGCTCGAAAACGGTCACGTCGAACCCGCGTTTGGCCAGGATCATCCCGGCGGTCAGGCCGCCAGGCCCGGCCCCCACAATGCCGATGCGTGCGTTGCTCATTCGATGGCCCTCTATTGGTTAATCGGTCGATGCGGCGACGATCCGGTCGCGTACCTGCTGACCGGACAGGACGGCCATGGGCATGCCGCCGCCCGGGTTCACGCTGCCGCCCACGAAGTACAGGTTTTCATAGCGTTCGCTCGTCTTTGGCGCCTTGAAGCCGTGGTTCTTCTTGCGGTCGGAGACCACGCCGTAAATCGCCCCGCGGTTCGAGTAGTAACGCCGCTCGATGTCCTCCGGCGTCCACATATCCTGCACGACGATATGCTGCCGCAGGTCCTCGACGCCCATCCGTTCGAGCTTGTCGAGCACCCGCTCGCGGAGAGCCGCGTAGTCGGCGGCGGCGAAGCGGCGGTCCTGCAGATGAGGGATGTGCGGCAGCACCTTGATATTTTCGCAGCCCTCGGGCGCCTGGGTCGGGTCGGTGCGAGCGGGCGCGACGACGTACAGGGTCGGGTCCTCGGGCAGCACCTTGCGATGGAACACGTCGTCGAAGTGCTTGCTCTGGTCCCCCGAGAAGAAGAAATTATGATGGGCGAGCTGCGGGTACTCGCGGTCCGTGCCCAGGTGCAGTACGAGGCCGGAACAGGCCGGTTCGAACTTGCTCAGTCGGCGCAGTGCCTGGGGCGGCTCGCCGAGCAGCCGCTCGCAGGCCGGGATCACCTCCATGTTGCACACGAACACGTCCCCTTCGACCGGCTCGCCGCCGGCCAGCCGGGCGGCGGTCACCCGGCCATCCACATGCTCCAGCCCGGCGACCTCGGTCCCGAGGTGCAACTTGATGCCGACCTCCCGGGCCAGGCGTTCGAGCGCCCGCGCCAGGCCGAACATCCCGCCGTCAACATACCACAGCCCGTACTCGAATTGCACGTAGGGCAGCAGGTTCAGCACGGCCGGGGCGTCGTACGCTGACGAGCCGACGTATTTGACAAAGAAGTTGAGGATGTCGCGAAGATACCGGTTGTCCACGCGGCGGGAGACGCCTTCGTTCATCGTGCGGAAAAGGTCGAAGTCGCGCAGCGATGAGATCGGTCCGTAGAAGCGGATCATCTCCCGGGCGTTGTCGAGCCCGCGGTCGAAGTACCCCGGCTCGGTCTTCTCATACAGCTTCCTGGAGTAGGCGATGAACTTTTTCAGGTCCGCTTCGTCGTCC
>PUPC01000015.1 GCA_003553185.1 Planctomycetota bacterium
ATGTAGCGGCTTCTCGCCATTTACGTTATGATAGGTAAGAGCAAGCGGGTCGAAATTCATACAGGAGGGATCAATGGCTGATGGACTGAAATGGCTTTTCGTCGGATTGATGGCGGTGACGATCGGGGCGGTCGGGTGTGAACAGCAGGTCGCCGAGCCGCCCGCCGCTCAAAGGGAACCGGCGGGGCCGCAGGACCTCCGGGCGGAGATGGAGGCCCAGTTCGGGACCTCGTGGTACGGGGTGTATTTCCAGGACGACCAGAAAAGCGGACACGCCAGAATCACCGTCGGCGAGGGCGAATTTAACGACCAGCCGGCCTACGTGACCTCGATGGCGATGAACACAAGAATGCAGATGCTTGGGGTAGAGCAGCCGATGGACATCGAGCAGGACCGGTATTACGCGCTGACCGGCGAACTGCTCGGCTTCGAGATGACCACCCAGACAGTTATGGGCCCGGGCAAGTTTTCCGGCGAGGTCGATGGCGACGAACTCGTGATTGAAAGCACGATGGGCGGGCACACCAGGACACAAAGGTACCCGGTGCCCGACGAATCGTTGGAGTCGGTACTCGCCGCCGTCCGGCTCCTCAGAGAGGGCGAGCCCGGCGAATCGGTCCAATACGAAGTGTTCGACGTCATGGCCCAGGGTCCGGTCAGGATGACCACCAAGTTGACCGGGTTCGAAACCCGCATGATCGACGGGGTCGAGACCCGGATCGGCGTGTTCGAGACGACGTACCGGGGGATGGGCGTGACCAGCACCGAATATGTGACCGAGGCGGGCGAACTGCTGGAGACGACCGTCGCGCAGATGTTCACCCTCCGGCGCGAGCCGGAAGAGGTCGCCCGGGACGTGCGACACTCGTTTGACGTGCTGCGGGCCAGCGTCATCGAAATCGACCGGGACCTCGGCGACGCCGCGAACGTCCGGTCGCTCAAACTCGAACTGTCGGGCATCCCCGCCGGGATCGAACTCGTCGAGGACAGCCGCCAGAAAATCGAGCGGACCGGCGAAGAAGGGCCCGACGCGCGGTACGCGGTCTCGCTCAGCCGGGCGACCGCCCCGGACCGGCCGCCGACGCTGCCGATGGACGTGGACGACCCGGAGATCGCGAGGTGGCTCGATCCATCGACGTTCGCCCAGAGCGACCACCCGGATATCCAGGAGCTGGCCGCCGAGATCGTCGGCGAGACGACCGACTCGTTCGCCGCCGCACGAAAAATCCAGCAGTGGGTGTACGAGAACCTGCGGAAAGAGGCCCTGGCGGCCATCCCGAACGCCGTCGACGTGATGAAACAGCGGCGAGGCGCCTGCACCGAACACTCGATCCTGTTCCTGGCCCTTGCACGGGCTGCGGGCATCCCCACCCGACAGGCCCTCGGCATCGGATATTCACGGTCGATGGGCGGGTTCGGGTACCACGCCTGGGTCGAGGTCTGGGCCGGAGAATGGGTGGCGATGGACCCGACGTGGGGCGAAAACCTGGCCGGGGCCACGCATGTGAAGTTCGGAATCGGGGACACCGAATCGATGGGGACCATTGCTGGCCTCGTCGGCTCGCTGGAAATCAAAGTGCTTGAACTCGAGACGGAATGAACAGGTGCCGATCGCGACGATGCTGGGCTGCAGTCAGCCTCGCTTCCCGGCTGTTTGCATCGGCATGAGGCATACGACAGAGAAATGACGAACTCGGAATACGAGCATAACCTCGCCTACTGCCCATCCTGCGGGACCGAGGTCTATCTGTACACCGAGCGGTGTCCCGAGTGCGGGGACTATATCAGCCCCACACTTCGCCGCAAGCGCCGGCGGCTGTGGATTCCCATCGTGGCCCTCATCGTGCTCGTCGCCTTCCTCCTGCTGATCCTTCGCCTGTGACAAAGCACAACATGCCCCATATCAGTCGGCGCCGACATCCGCAACCGTTGTTGATTCTCGCCGCTCTCTGCGCTACAACATCCCCGAAAATTTGACTGTTTTTATGGAGAAGCAATGATGCAATGGGAGAACCTGACTGCTGCGGAATTCCAGGAGAGCTTACGCAAGGGCAACCGCGTGTGCCTGTTGCCGGCGGGCTGTGTGGAAAAACACGGGCCGCATCTGCCCCTGGGGACGGACTATCTGAACGGTCACAAGATCTGCTGCTTGGCCGCCGAGAAAGAGCCGGCGGTCGTCTTCCCGCCCTTCTATTTCGGCCAGATCCAGGAAGGCCGACCGTTCCCCGGCACCATCGCACTCAGCCCCACCCTCACCCTCGAACTGCTGCTCGAGGTCCTCGACGAGATCGGGCGGAACGGGTTCCACAAGATCGTTATTTATAACGCCCACGGCGGGAACCGGCACCTGCTGAACTACGCCATCCAATCCTGCCTCGCCGAAAGAAAACCGTATGCCGTCTATTTGCCCGAGCGGAGGTACACTGACGAACAGCGGGAGGCATGGAAGGACGTGCTGGAGTCGGACCTGCACGCCCACGCCTGCGAGTGCGAGACCAGCATCAGTCTGGCCAATCACCCGGAACTGGTGAAAATGGACGAGTTGGGCGACCTGAAGGCCGATGCGCTCGGCCGCGGTGACCATCTCCCGCCGGGCAGAACCAGCGCAAGCTGGTACCTCGACTTCCCGGAGCACTACGCCGGGGACGCCCGATCGGCGACGGCCGAGAAGGGCGAAATACTGCGGGATGTCCTCGTCGACGGCCTGGCCGAATACGTACGAATAATCAAACAGGACGACAACGTGCCCCGGCTCTTGGCCGAGTTCTACAACAGGGCCGAAGATGTCGGGATGTACAACCACCGGACTCCCAGGCCGCCGCACTAGAGATGAGCCATACGGTCGCCGCGCAGGAAGCAGTGTTCGACAAATGGGCGTGCGGCGTCTGCGAACCGGCGGAGCTCGTCGCGGGTGTAGGGCTCGACGGTGTTCAACTCGGGTGCGAGGCAACGGCCGGGCTGGAACGACTGTAGTATGTATATCTCGGCCCCGGCGATGCTTTCCGCGATCTGACGGATGTCCTCCAAACCGTGGAACCGGCGGCATACGGTGGTGCGGAATTCATATTCGAGGCCCGAGCGGATGATCAGGTCGATGGAGCTCCGGATCCGGTCGAGCTCCGGTCGTGCGCCCGACGCCGCGAAGTAGCGCTCGTCGAGCGGCGCCTTGATGTCCATCGCGACCGCGTCGAGTGCCCGCACGGCGATGAGCTGCTCCAGTACGTCGGGCCGGGTGCCGTTCGTGTCGAGCTTGATCTTTGCCCCGTGGCGTCGGAATTCGTCGATCAGGTCGGGCAGAGACTCGTGCAGTGTCGGCTCGCCGCCCGAGATGACCACCCCGTCTATCCAGCCCCGATGTCGTTCGAGGACGCCGGTAACCGCGTCGACCGGGATCGACTCGAGCTGCCCGTCGTTCGTCACCAGGTGCCCGGCGTGGCAGAACGGGCATCTCAGATTGCACTGGGGCAGGAACACCTCGCAGGCGATCCGGCCCTCCCAATCGAGCAGCGTACTTTCCAGAAAACCGCGGATCGGGGGGTAATCTCGGCTCATGGCCATCCCAGGGCACTGTCGGAGTTTCAGGGGCGGATTTTAGCAGGAGCGAACCTGTGAAAACAAGGGCTGCGGTCGATTCAGCGGCCGGTCATGATGCCGACCCGCGTGCCGTTGCCCCGGCGAGCACGGTGCGGTCTCTGCCCGACTGCTTTGCGTTGTAAAGGGCCTGGTCGGCCCGAGCGACGAGTTCGCCGTAGTTGGCCAGCTCGGGGCTGTACTCGGCAATCCCGGTGCAGATGGTGACGCCCACCGTGTGGCCGTCCGCTGTGACCTCATTCTCTTTTATGTTCTTCCGCAGTCGCTCGGCGATGTTCCAGGCCTCTTTGGCGGTGGTCTCGGGCAGGAGCACGGCGAACTCCTCGCCGCCGTAGCGGAACGCGCTGTCGCAGTCGCGGATGCCGTTTGTGACCAGAAGGGCGGTCTCGGCCAGGACCACGTCGCCCACCCGGTGGCCGTACTGGTCGTTCACTTCCTTAAAGTGGTCGAGGTCGATCAACAGCAGAGAGAACGGGGTGGCATAGCGGCGGCCGAGCCGGAACATGTCGGCGATGCGGATGTCGAAGTGGCGGCGGGTGAACAGGCCGGTCAGCCCGTCGATGGTGGCCCGATCGTGGAGGTTGGGCGTCTTGACCACCAATGCCAGGTGCTTAGCGATATTGGCGAGCACCGCCTCAAACTCGTCGAGCCGGGCCGCCTTCTCATCCGGCGAGCCATCGAGCGGGATGTCGAACCGCATCACTCCGACTGGCTTCTGGTCGGCGATCAGCGGGACACAGAACCGGCTGGTCTCGCCCTCCACGGTTTTGACCAGCGTCTGCCGTTCCAGCGCCTCGTTCGCCTGATCGAGGTCTATGACGGCACCGTCGAACTCATCCGAGAACAGCGTCTCTCGCTCTCGGCGGACCACCCTCGGCTCAAGGTCGCCCTGATCGGTGTGAATGAACAGGACGATCTCGGTCGCTTCGAGCAGCGGCTGGAGCACGTCGAAGACTCGTTCGGCGATCTGGTCGAGGTCGACGGCATCGCTGAGGATGTGGGTTACCTCGCGCATGGCCGACAGGACCTCGAAGTGGGCGCTGAGTTGTCGGGAGTGGCCCCGAGCTTCGGCCAGCCGCTTCTCGAGCTCGTCGGCGTTCTGGCGGGCCTCGATCAGCGCTCGGGCGTCGGCGGCGGCGAAGATCGCTTGGGTTACCGCCAGCAGGCCGATGACGACCCCTGCGGACAGGATGATAACAAGCCCGATGTCGAACTCCTGCCCCCGGGCGGCCAGGAAGTAAAGGTACGTGCAGGCGGTGGCCAGCCCCACGACAAACGGAATCCAATAGAGGCCCATCGACCAGGATTTAGAATCATTCTTCATCGTTCTGATCCGGTGGCGGCTCGACTTTCAAGTAGGGCCGCAGTTGCTCCAGTGTATGCGGGCCGATCCCGCGGACCCGGCGGAGCTCATCCAGGTCGCCGAACGGGCCGTTGCTCTTGCGAAAGGCGACGATCTCCTTCGCCTTGGTCTCGCCCAGCCCGCGAAGCGCTTGCAGTTCCCACCACGGCGCCGAGTTGACATCGACACGGTGGCTTTCCAACCGGCCGGAGGCCTCGGCCACCGGCTCGGGCCGGCCGACACCGGCGCGGTGCCAGTGGCGAACGCCCACCAAAGCGGTCAGAAAAGCGAAGGCCAGGGCGAGGACCAGCCGGTCGCCGGACGTCAGCCAGGGCCATCGACGTTTCTCATCGGCCATGCCAAACCCAAAAGCCGCAAGAATCCTTACAAAATACGACAAACATGATGAACAATAAAACACGGTTTTGCAACAATATTCCGGACTCGGCGCAGGAAAACCCCATCGTCAAGCCCACCGAGCACTCGATAGTTTACCCCAGATTGCCGAAGAAGTCCACGCAAGCCGAGGTCGCGGCCGGAAATCTATCGAGGCGCTTGCCGGCCGGGCAGTCCGGTGTTATACTTCGCTCGATACTGATTCACTGTGCGCCCGCGGGTCAGTCCGGCGGGTGACAGAGGCCGGTGCCGCGCGTGATTGCGGCGTTGGCTGAGGGGCCTTGATTTCTGAACTCCGGCCTGAGGAGAACGCCATTATGAAATTTAATGTGGACCAAGTGTTCGAGATCGCGGAACGAATTGAGGGCAACGCGGCGGAGTTTTACACGAAGGCGGCAGACATTCATTCCGCCTCGTCTGACGTCGCCTTCTTGCGAGATTTGGCCCAAATGGAGTTGAATCACCAGAAGCTGTTCGCCGCCTGGCGGCGGGCACTGCCCGACCTCGACCGTGAGCCGCCTTCGGACTATCCCTATCTCGTTGCCTCGCTGCAGCTCGAGTCGATGGCGGGAGCCCACGGCGGCGAGGGGCGGCTCTCGAACGCCTTCCCGCTCGGCGCGGAGGACAGTTTGCGCGACGTGGTGCTGGCTGGCTTGCGAGGCGAAGAGAGGACGATCGTCTTCTACCACGATCTGCGCGAACTCGTGCCGGCAGACCGCGGACGCGAGGAGATGGATCGGATCATCCGTGAGGAGAAGCGGCACGCGGCGGTCCTTGCTGCCAAGCTTGCCGAACTCGACGAGCAGAGTGGTGCCTGATCAATCTGGCGGATGACGCGAACCGGTGTCCGCTCGTCGGTCTTGGTCCAGCCATAGTCTTCCTGCGAGCCGGCCACCACGGCCGGGTCGCTGTGTTTGACTCAGCCCAGGTCCAGATGTTTGCAGAGGATCGCCGAGATGCAACTGGCGTCGTAGAGGGCCTTGTTGTGGGGGCTGCATAAAATGCAGTGCACGGCGAAGGAAAACCTCAGCTCCAACCCCATAAGACACTGTAATTATTAGCCGCCCGTTTGCGGGTATCAAGAATCCGAGTCGTGTGATTTTCGGGCGGCTGATGCGGCCTGGCTGAGCGGCCGCTTGGACTGTCGAATCAGCCAACTCCCGCCGTTGGCCTCAATGATGTAAATATAGTGGGTGATTGGGTCAGGGAGGTCTCCAGTGAGCCGTTCAAGGCCCGGGCGCCCCGCAGCCGGCCCCAACTCACCACACAGCCGAATGATGTGTTCGGTTCTATCCATCCAGTATCTTTACTTCGCCCGTTTCACCGTTGACCCGCACACGCATGCCGTTTTGCAGTTGTTCTGTGGCTGTTTGGACACCAGCAACGGCCGGCAGACCATATTCTCTTGCGACTACCGAACCATGCGAGACAGCCCCGCCGGTCTCCATCACCAGGGCACCGGTGCTGAGAAAGAGCGGCGTCCAGGCGGGGTCCGTTCCTTGACACACCATGACCTCACCCTGATCGAGGTGATCCGACACCGGGCTGAAGATGATCCGCACCCGTCCTTCGTAAACGCCGGGGGAGACGGGGACCCCGGTCAGAACACCTTCGGCCTCCTCTGTAGCCACGCCGAAGATGCACTCGCCTGTGCTCGTCATCAATCTCGGAACCGCACGTCGTTCAAGCTCTCGCCGGTATTCATCGCGTGCCTTTGTCGCCAGATCCCGCAGATCGATGTCCGAATCCCCCGTCGAATCTGCCCGGCGTAGCTCGGCAAAGGTGAGAAAAAACACGTCTTCGGGGTCGTCGAGTCGCCCCTGTTCCACCAGTTCCTGCCCGGCTCCGTGCAGAATCTGCCGTGCCAGAGCGATCATCCTTGCACCGTCGAATTTCGGTTGCTCACGCAATCCCGCCATTTCCCGATAGAGCCGAATCAGCCGCCGCGTAATCCACGCATGGATTCGGCCCTTCTGCGACCGTACCTTCCCAATTAACGCTTCGGCAGCCACTTGGGCCTCAGCAAAATGTTCTTGAAACTGTTTTTCTTGATCTGTCTCCTGGTTGTGATACATGTAGCCGCGCAACACCTCCAGAATATAGCTGGGGTCCTCGGACCATCGCGCCACGCCCGGGTCGATCTCCCACAAAGTCCGATGCCCGTACTGAGCGAGAAACGTTTTCACTGCGGGGTGGTTGGCCGAGGGCTCCGCGCCTTCGGCCATCAGCCGGCCAGCCAGTCGCCACAGTTCCAGGCCCATCTCAGTAGTTGGATTGTGCGGCAGCGCCCGTTGGATCGGGCGCAGGGCACTGGCGTCGCCAAACCAGCGCTTCAAACGCGCTTTGAGCGCGCTTTCTGCCAGGAGCCCCGGCCACATCACCGCAACCGGAATCAACCAGATCACTGCACCGCGACGAGCGAGTTTATTCTCGATGAAGCTTACCCGTTCGGATACGCCCTCAATTCGTGACGCCTCGTCGTTCAAGACCCGGATTGCCTCATCTGTTTCGCGCAGGAGCCGGTTCCGTTGTCGGGCAGGCGAGAGTGCGGAGAGTAATGTCCGGTAGCCGAGCCGAAGCACCAGCGGGACCATCCGCAGTGGGATTCGAAATCCGCGGCCTTTGTTGATGATGGCGTCCCCTTCGCGCCGAGCGAACGCGAGCATTGCTTCTGTCGTAATCGGGTCCTTTTCGCTCAACGCCTCGCCCAACTTGCTCCATCGCTTCCGCTTGCGCAGCAGTTCGGTCGCGTCGATGAACATGCGACGGGCACCCACCTTATACCAGGACACGTCCACGTGTGGGTTGCGTGTGGCGGCGTAGGCGAAGCCGCCCATAAGCACACGCCACCACTCGAGGCCTGCTGTGGTGAGCGGCTCGACCATCTGCTGCGCGTGAACATTGAGCGAGAGGTACAGGCGCAGGCCGTCCGCCGAATTCGGGAGCGGTTTCGGCAGTGGGAACAAGGTGGTAATAGGCCTGGACTGCACCAGATAGGCGGTGCCGTCGTCGGCCCAAGCCCATTCGATGTCCTGCGGGTCGCCGAAGAAGGAAGCGGCAGCGTTCCCCAGGGCGATCAATCTCTCAACCTCGTCGTCATTGAGGGTGGGGGCTTTTCGCAGGTGATCCGGCATCTCCCGCGTTTTCGTGCCGCCCTTCTCCTTCACGGTTATGAGCTGCTTGTCGGCGATGTGGGTCTCCAGGATCCGCCCGCTCTCGCTATCCACCACCCACTGGTCGGGGTCCACCTCTCCGCCCACGAGGGCCTCGCCCAGTCCCCAGGATGCGCTCAACAGCATCTGATCGCGCCGGTGATTGAGGGGGTTGGCCGTAAAAAGAACGCCGGCGCGCTCGGCTTCAATCATTCGCTGCACCACCACGGCAATGGCTACATCATCAAGGTGCATTTGGCGACGTCGCCGGTACGCTAATGCTTGTGGGTTCCATAAGGAAGCCCAGCAACGCCTGACCGCAGCACAGACCGCTTCGGTTCCCACGATATTCAGGAAGGAATCGTGTTGGCCGGCGAACGAAGCCCCCGGCAAGTCCTCGGCGGTGGCTGACGATCGGACAGCCACGGGGCCGCCGCCAAGCGTTTCATAGGCCTCAACGATCGCGAGGTTGATGTCGGATGGGATGGTTCCTGCTTCGAAGAGGGACCGAATGTCTCGTGCCTTCTCCTCCAGCGAGGCCACATCGTCGTCGGACGCCGCTTGGGCCAGGCGCAGAACCTCGTCGTGCAACCCTGAATGAGTCACGAACGCCCGGTAAGCGTCCGTGAGCACAACAAAGCCGGGCGGCACCGGCAGACCTGAGCTGACCATCTCGCCGAGGTTCGCCCCTTTGCCGCCGGTTCGAGCGAGATCGCTCCTGTCCAACTCGTCCAACCATGCAGTCACTGGCATAGTCGCTCCAATCCCGTCGGTCGGAACAAATTCCAAAACGCCCACGAATCCCTGTATCGGTTATCTCGATCGGCTCAGATGCACCGATGGCACCTGTAGACCACGCCGTTCCCGATTTCGTGACTACTGTCAAACAGGGAAATCATATCCCGCTGGCGAGACAAGTCAATATAATACCGGCCGTTCGTAAGTGACGGTCTTCCAGCGACGGTGGCGGAACACAGGATAGCCAGAAAGTGGGCCGGATTAGGATAGGGCAGGGGAGTAGAGGACGATCGAGAACGGTACGGATGGTGCTTGGCTGCTCACCGTCGAGCGGGTCCGGCGTGTTGCGCTGGCTGATGTGAACGGAACACCGGTTCTGTCCGGCTTCTGCGCGTGGGGGAGTGGTGAGGGCAGGAGGGCTCGAACCTCCGGCCATTAGAGGCCGGAGTAGGCGTAAGTCCATATATTGCAATAGGATAGATGCGTTCACCAAATCTAGACAGCCCGAAGCGGCAAACATACGGCAATGTCTCGAGCGTCTTTTTGGTCTCCCTCCTTTTTCAGAAAGTGCTTACCAACCCGCTCTGCCACTTCGGCCAGCCGCTGTTCGCGAGCCCGTCCATACGTGTTCAGCGTTAAGTTCGGTGTTGCGTGTCTGGCCAAAGTCTGCGCCGTCTTTATGTCCGTACCTTCCGCCAACACAGCCGAGGTATAGGTAACACGTAAAGCGTGAAAATCGACCTTCCCGCCGAAGGACCGTATCGCTATGTCGGCCTTCCCACAATCCTTGGCAAAACGACGCGACGTGTGCGAAGGTACGTGCAGCAGAGGGTCTTCAGGAGCGTCAGCTTGAGGGTATTTCTCATATAGCTCGGACGCTGTGCCGCTTGTTACGAAATCAGCCAATTTCTCGACCAAGGCCGCCGGCAGGGGTTGAAAGCCCGATTGCCGGTTTTTTGTGATTTCCGCCCGGAGACGAAGACCGCCACGTTCTACGTCGAGATCGGTCACCCGCAGTGCTCGTAACTCGGAGGCCCTCAAGCCGGAGCATAACGCTGTTTGATAAAGAAGCCGCCGATGGGCCGGTACGACATCCAGAAGCTTCTCGATCTCTCCACTCGTCAGCTCCCGGCGGGTCGTTTGGGGTGTGGTGTCGAACTCGCCCAGGCTGTCCAGGGGACTTTTCTCCAACATTCCCCGCTCGACCGCCCAGTTACAGAACGCTCGGAAATAGTTCACGCGGTTCGATAATGTTTTGGGAGCAAGGCCCTTCGCCGAGAGTTTCGACAGAACTTTCTCAACCTTCGCCAAGATACCGTCGAGGTCGGCCAATGAGGCCAGCCCCAAGCGGTCGAACCAAAAGCGCAATCCCCTTTCTACCTTCTTTCTGTATTCTTCGCTCCACGGGCGGCCACCTAGCCCACCACGATCTGCTCCCCAGACGATATACTCGGAGGCGACTTCATCAAGATCTCGCGTACGGTGGCGAGCAGCCGATGATGGTGCCGGTCGATAACCTAACCGGATTTGCCGGGCCTCGTCTTCGATACGTTCAGCCATCCGCCGGGTTTCAACTTTTCTCTTGGTTCCCGTAAAATGTTTGGTCTTACCTCGGGCGTCAGTGTACCACCCTTTGTACTTCCCGCTCTTCTCAGGCTTATTTCTCACTCCTGCCATTTTGTCCTGTTCCTTTCGTTGTTCGAGCCATGGCGAAGATAGCCGCCGAGTGTTTCACCGACCGCCTATGCTTTCTCCTCCAGCAGCTTCCGTTCAGAAGGTGTCAGCCACGCTGAGATGACCGCGCTCTGCTTTGGATGTGGCGGCTTCTGTGGCCTGCCCATCCGTTCCTTTTGTTTTTACTCATCCACGCCATGCATCAGTCAAGCTCCGATCCGAGCCAGTCGAGCCTTCTCTTTGTTGGCTTCGTCTTGTGCTTTTTGTAATCGGTCCTCGATGTATTCGATGATTCGCCCGGCGGTCCAGCACGACTTCCCGAGCATCTTCGTCGGAGCGGGGAGTTCGCCGCGCTGGACAGCTCGTTTTATCGAAGTCGGATGCCGGCCAAATATCTCGGCCAGTGTGGTTACGTCAATGATAGTGCCCGGCGCCATTTCAGCCAGCCGCTCGATGCAGAATCCTTGGTCATGACCTTCGTTCTTATCCACCATGTCACGCGTCCTCCTGAATCTAATGTAATCTGTCACTTCGGAGCCAGATACCACAATATATCTTTCAGCCAGGCACAAAATCCCATCATATTGTGCCGGCGCGGCCCACCTTTCTATATATGGTACCCGGAAGCAGGTTGGAAATCAACCAATCTCCCCAGAAAAATCTTTTTATTGTGACACGGTGGCGGGCAGAATAGAGTGCCTGGATCTGGAGGTATATGCACGACAGACACCGGTCAGGCCACGCAACATACCCGCCTCGCAACTCAAACGTCGCTCCGACCAGCGGCAACCGGCGTCGTTGTGGAGAGGCGAGCGTGGCCGCCGACGGAACAGGTCGCAGAGGCGATCTGGCGAGCGTGCAGGGAGCAACGCGAGTGAGCGCAGAGCAGGCACCTCGAAACGACGAACGCCGGGGCGGGTTCAAAATGGGGTGCGGCCCCAGAGGAACGCGATGCCCTCCGGGACCGCTACGGTCGTCCGCCGGCTAGCGGCGGGACCCGCCCTCGACCTTGGGGACGATGAGGATGGTCTGGCCCTCGCTGACCGGG
>PUPC01000385.1 GCA_003553185.1 Planctomycetota bacterium
CGTCTATGCGTTCTTCACCAATTACGCCCGGCTCGACGGGTTCGACCCGAACAGCGAGCCCGTCCCCATCTCCGAGCGGCAGGACCTCGACCGCTGGCTGCTCTCGAACCTGGAGCTCCTGGTCAAAGAGGCCCGGGAGGGCTTCGAAAGCTACCTGCTGTACGGCTTCATCGAGCAGGCCGAGCGGTTCATCGACGACCTGTCGAACTGGTACGTCCGCCGCAGCCGCCGCCGGTTCTGGCGGAGCAAGGAGGAGAGCGACCGGGACAAGCTCGCCGCCTACCAGACCCTGTACACCGCGCTGGTCACCGTGTGCAAGCTGATCGCGCCCATCTGCCCGTTCATCGCCGAGCGGATGTACCAGAACCTCGTGCGGCGGCCCGACGAGGGGGCGCCGGAGAGCGTGCACCTGGACGACTATCCCGAACCGGACGAGGCGCGGATCGACCCCGACCTCTCGGCCCAGATGGACGCGGTGAAGGAGGTGGTGTCGGCGGCGCTCGGCGTGCGGCAGGCGGCAGGCATCCGCGTGCGGCAGCCGTTGGCGGAGCTGATCGTCGCCTCCGGCGACACCGCCGTGCGGCAGGGCGTCGAGCGATTCCGCGACCACCTGCGCGAAGAACTGAACATCAAGGAACTGCGGCTCGTGGACTCGGCCGATGACCTGCTCGGGCACGATGTCCGGCCCGACATGTCGCGGCTCGGCCCCCGGCTGGGACCCGACGCAGGCAAGGTCAAGCAGGCCCTCGAGACGATGGACCCGGCCGAGGTGGCCGAAGGGGTCCGGTCGCTCGACGGGCTAAAGCTCGAGGTCGGCGACAAGACCGTGCGGCTCGACCGGGATGATGTCGTCATCGATCGGGTCTGGCCCGAGGGCCTGGCCGGCGAGGAAGCGACCGCGTTCACGGTCGCATTGAACACCGAACTCGACGACGAACTCATCGCGGAAGGCGCCGCCCGCGACGTGGTCCGCCACATCCAGCAGCTCCGAAAGGAGGCCGACCTCGAGATGGACGCCCGCATCCGCGTCCGATACGACACCGAGGACGACCCGGTCCAGCGAGCGGTCAACGAGTGGAGCGACTACATCCGGGCCGAGACGCTCGCTCTGTCGGTCGACCGCGGACTCCTCGATGAGCCCGACCGGGTGGCCACGGTCGGGGGCGGGCGGATCAAGCTGACCATCAGCGAGGCCTGAGCATCGCCCCGCTCGAATCTCCCCGCACAACTGACCAGACGCCTTGCGGCGGGCGATCCGCCGCGAGAGAAACCGTGCATCCCCGGCCGCCCGCTCTGGCAAGCGGCGCCGGGCCGGGGTAGAATGCCCCGCTATGGCAGAGAACCACTCCAGCGACGTGCCGAAGCCGGCTGGCCGCGAGCCAACTCAGATCGCCCGCATCCCGACGCCATCACCGGTTGCAGACCGGCCGTGGGCCGAGCTGGGCGAGGTGCTCTGGCTGTCGTTCCCCATCATCATCACCATGCTGTCGTACACCGCGATGCACTTCGTCGATACGATGATGATCGGGCATTACGGGGCGAGCGAGCTGGCCGCCATCGGCCCCGCGACCAGCTTCCTCTTCCTCATCGGCTCGCTGCTCATGGGGACGCTGTCCATCACGAACACGTTCGTCGGCCAGAGCGAAGGGCGCGGCCGGAAAGAGGACGCCGCCCGCTACGCCTGGCAGGGCGTGTACCTCGGCGCGATCTGGGGCATCTTCGCCATCGCCCTTCGCCCGCTTTCCGGGCCGATCTTCGAGTGGGCGGGCCACGAACCGGCCATCCGGCCGCTCGAGGCGAGCTACTTCAGCTACTCCCTGCTCCGCGTGCCCGCCATCGGCTTCGTCTATGCACTCTCCGGGTTCTACCAGGCGACCAAGCGGCCGGTGATCCCGATGCTGGCCGCACTCGCCGGAACGGCCCTCAATATATTCCTCAACTACGTCTTCATCTTCGGCGCGTTCGGAGCGCCCGAGATGGGCATCGTCGGCGCCGCGCTCGGCACCGTCCTCGGCTCATACGGGCAGGCGGTGCTGATGTTCCTGGCGTTCCTCAGCGGGCCGACGCACCGCGAGTACGGCTCGCGGACCGCGCTCGACATCGACCTGATGAAGATGCGGCAGACCATCCGGTTCGGCCTGCCCGCCGGGCTGACCTGGTGCCTCGAAAACGCCAGTTGGACCCTCTTCCTCGTCCGAGTCATCGGAGCACTCGGCCCCGAGGCACTGGCCGCACAGAACGCGACCATGCAGATTCTCCACCTGTCGTTCATGCCCGTGGTCGGACTCCGGGTCGGCATCCAGGCGGTCGTCAGCCAGCACATCGGCCAGGGCGACCACGACGGGGCCAAGCGGCGCGGATACCGGGCGCTCCTCGCCGGGACCGGGTTCATGATCCTCATGGGCATCGGATTCCTCGTGTTCCGGCGCGAACTCATCGGCCTGTTCAGCGACCAGCCGGACATCATCGAACTGGGCAGCATCATGCTCATCTTCGGCGCCATCTTCCAGGCGTTCGACGCCATCTTCATCATGACCTGCGGGGCGCTGAAAG
>PUPC01000144.1 GCA_003553185.1 Planctomycetota bacterium
AAAGGGCTGACGAACCTGCGAGAACTGGGCATCCAGCAGACGCAGGTCACAGACGCAGCCCTCCGGGACCTGATAGAGTCCCTGCCAGAACTCATTATTCATCGTTGAGATTGAGGAAGCGACCGATGACGGGAAAGCGACCAATCACAGCGGGCGAAACAACCACGCGCTTATTCCGACGGGCTCAATCGCCGAGTGAAAAAAGAGTTTGACAACGGTGCAGATGTGGGTTACTTTACGGCTGGCAGGTGGTCGAGGAACGTGAGCTCGGGGCGGGGCCTGTTTGACCACGACGGTCAGGGCGGTTCCAATTCTGGAGGCACTGAGCTCATAGAAGGGGGACACATGAAAGCGGCCAGAATAACAGCGGACACTGGGGTTCTCTCATCAGGGAGCCGGCGGTGTTTAGTCGTGATATTGCTGCTGGTTGCCGGGGGTTGCACAGCCGGGCCAACTCCTTCGAACCGGCAAGAGGACGGCGAGACTCTGGTCTCCTCAGACTCCGCCGAAGTGTTGTTCGAGAAGAATGAGGAGCGCCTGGCGCTCAAACTGAGCCGTATCGAAGAAAACTGGCCGGACTACTATCGGAAGATCACAGCCAATGGCAGACCGCAGGACTATTGGGCCGCGGCCGAGTTCGCCTTGTATAAGTCCAAGGATTTGCCGAAGCCCGGCGAGAGTTTCCACGTCACTGCCCTGGAGCACAAAGGCGAGTGGAACACCTGGCTGCGACGGGCGGCCGAGGCATATGAGGCGGCCCTGGACAGTGGGGAATCCGAACCAGTCCGGATCCGGCTGCTCCTGTGTCTGGCGGTTGCCTTTCCAGAGTCTCGGGATGAGTTCTGGAGACATGCAAAGAAAATGGCAACTACAGAAAATGGTGCCGGTCATCTTCTACAGGCGTATGCTTTGTTTGTGGAGGAGAACTACGAGCAAGGGTTGAAGGCCCTGGAGGCCGCCGCCCACGCGGAACGCTTGAGTTTCTACGAATTGCGGAGCCACCAGATGCTCGTCCGGGCGCTTCGCTCATGCGGCCTCAACGACGATGAACTGCTAACTTTCCGCCCGTACAATATTTTCTCTGAACATCGGGCTATCCAGCGGCTGCGAGACATATGCTTCGGCCACACATCGCCCGAAAGGGAGAATGTCGGAAAACGCCCCCCGTTCTTCGCCGCACGTGAGAGAACCGAGGCCTCCTTGCAAGCCCAACTGGGAGTCGCCCGGAAACTCGTGGCGGACACGACGAGCTATTCATCCTTCTTCAGGTGGAAACAGTGGGAGCTCTCAGTGCTCGCCCAGAAGACGCGCTGGGCCGTTCGATGGGAACAACACGATCAGCATTCCGAGGCGGCCCGTTCGTATGCACGGGCCCTCCTCACGTTCTACGGCCTTCTGCACCACCTAAGTCGACTCCGGGAGGCCGAACCAACTGTGGCGGAAGCCCGGCAGTTTTTCCAAAAATCCCTGCGTTACGGTTCAGTTATCGCGCTATGTAGTTTCCGAAGCTCGGCGGCGGAAACAAGCGATGTTTTTTCAGGTCGCTGGCCTGAAGAGTGGTGACAGGCAGCGGCCCCGCGAAGGTGAAGCCGTCACAACGCGCAACGGGCGTGACCTCGTGGCTGGAAACCAGGTCGAGGAGCGCGAGCTCGACGGCGGGGCCTGCCTCGCCCGGCGCCGGTTCGTCACCGGCGAGAGCGGTTGAAGTCGGTCTGTTCCGGGGTTGGGCGCGCCTTGCTACGGCGCGCAAAGAGGGAGCGGGCCCCCTTGGGCCGCTCCCTCTCTGGCGGAGGAGGAGAAGGGTGAGGCGTGCGACAGTCACGTTTTCGACGGGCGGCGGGAGTCCATTAGCGAAATCAGGGGGGAATTTGGCGCAATTCCGGGGGCGCGATATCCCTCCGCCCGGTGCAGCGTGTCGGAGGTGCCGGAATCATCGACCGGAGAGGGGGTTCCGCATACCATGCTGCTGACGGGTCGCCCGACGCGGCCCCGTCTTCGGTCGAACAAAGCGATATAGGAACGGCGATCCGAGCTCTATTGCAGTGCGTTCAGTCTGGCCCGGGCGGCGTTCCGGACCTCCTGCTGGTCGTCCTCCTCGGCAATCTGGGCGAGCAGGTCTTCGTCGTCGAGGTTGCGAACGGCTTCGCGTCGGACGGTCCACTTGTCATTCATGAGGGCGATCTTGGCCAATGCGGTCTGGTCCTCGGTCAGGTTCCGGACGGCCGCCCGGGCGGCCTCCGGGGCGGGGCTTTCCATGCCCACTCTGGCCAACTGATGCTCGTCGGTCAGTTTCAGCGCGGCGTCCTGGCGAACACGCCAATGGAGTGATTCGATTGCGACCTCCGCGATTAACTCCTCGTCGGTCAGACACTCCAGCGCGGCCCGGCGGGTCGTCCCTTCCCAGTCCGTCCGGGCGATCTCGGCGATCAGGGCCTGGTCGGTCAGCTTTTCCACAGCGGCCCGGCGGATGCTCGGCAGGTAGGCCGACCGCGCGATTCTTGCCAGGTGCTCCTGGCAGTTGATGTCCGCCACGGCCTGCTGGCCTTGCCGCAGTCGATCTGTCTCGACCGCCAGCCGGGCATTTCGGGCCTCGACCGCCTCGGCATTTGCACAGCCATTGAGTGCGACGACCGCCGTGCCAAACACCAGCAGAGCGATGGCCGCTCGAAAGAGCGAGCCGGCTTTCGTCAAACTCCGTATGGTCATCACCGCCCGCCGCCATCCGTTACTGGCCCCGTTTATCTCGATCATACCGCCCTCCTTCGCATATGGGATCGCGTGTCTGGTTTCACCGGAGATAACGCGTTGGCTCTTCCTCCACGCTCCGCCATCGTGGTGGTCCCTGTTCTGGTACCGCCATAGTACAGATTCGCCGGTCGCAGTCATTGTAGGGAGCTGCCTCGGCTCGTGTCAAGCCGGCGGCGATGTTTTCCGGAAACGCGCAGGTACATGGTATCCACCTTGCGGTGGCGCCCGAATTTCGGTCCGGGCTGCGCCGCTGTGATTGTGTGGCTTACGGCGGAGCCAGCATGACGAACGGCCAAACGGGGATATTGCGGGCAATCCCGTAGAGGAAAACGAGAGCCACGGCCGCTACAAGCAGCCCTTTCCGGCGAGCCCAACGGGGGCGAACCGCCAGGAGGGCCAGAAGGGGGAGCGAGAGGACGATGAGCGGATTCATCCGGAACGAATCCCAAAGGCGCCCGCCGAGGAGCAGGTGCGCAGCCCGCAGCCCGCCACAGAACGGGCAATACAGCCCGGTGGCCAGGTGCAGCGGGCACAGAGGGATGAGGCGAGTGTTCGTATGGCTCAACCACAACAGCGTACCGAGCAGAATGGCGGCGACTGCAAGCACCAGCGCGGTCGATTTGCTGCTTGAGGTGTCCGCCAATTCAGAACTCCATCGGCCCGAATGTCCCGTTCATATGTGTGAACAGAAGAATCCAGGAGATGATGAGCAGGATATCAATCACGATCCCCGCCCACCCCACAATGATGCCTGTTGTGGCCATTCCTTCTCCCGTCAACCTCCCCCGGGCCGCACGTATTTCATTCCTTGCCGAATACCCGAGGATAATCCCGGCTATCTGTCCCACGAATAAGCAGAACATAAGCCCCGCGATCGAGCACACCATTGACGCGATGGCTTTGCCGGACTGTTGGGGATATATGTAGGGCTCGTCTCCGGTGGGGTCGTCTGCCCCATAGCGTTCCGGGGAGATCGCCCCGGGAGGCCGGTGCGGGAAGCTGTCGCCGGATTCGGCCGGTCGGTTCAGCATGGATTGAAGCTCCGGGACGTGGCGGAGTTCGGTCCATTCCGCGAGTTCCGGCCCCCACACGCTGGAGTCGCCGCTCAGCTCGCCGCGTGCAATCAGGTTCTCCATTTCCGCAAGAGAAACAGGGCCGTATGGCTGGCCCTCGGCCGCGAAGAACCAGACGGCTTCGCCGTAGCCGCTGTTTCGGGAGGACGCCGACGAGTTCGCTGGCGGCGATGGGCCGTCGGCGGCCTCGTCCGGTATGGACAACGCGGCCCGACATTCGGGGCAGGTGCCTCGAGCTCCCCCCGCGCCGTCATTTTCGCTCAACTCTTTGCCGCATTCCGGACAGTTGAAGCGTATCATCGCTTCGCCCTCCTATGGATGGGTGTTCGTTGCTATGAGTTGCTCCCTTCAGACCGTAATCGGTTGTGCCGCTATGGGGGCCACCAGCCGGGCAGCGGCGGGGCGGCAGGTGCGCAAGGGCGTGAGTTCGAAATCCCTCTCCGCTCCGCGTACCATACATCTTTTCACTACGCCGACAGAATGTCAAGAGCGCGGCAGAAGTCCGGAAACGCACCGGGATGGGGCAGATATCCGGTCTCGCGAGCGGCGAGGTGGTGTCGGAGTTCGCCAACCGGGCCGCAGAAGCCATCGCCGGCTTTTTTGCTGGACCAGGTTCGCTTTTGCTCCGCAGGGCCGCCCACATGAACCGCTATGGGGAGCTCCACCACACGTTCGCTTGACTTGCCGGGGTTTGCCGACTAGGATCAGGCGGCGTCGGCGGAAGGTGAACGGCGTGCCGATACTGACAGGAGGAGGTCGGGGTGGATGCATCGGTCGTTCGTTTCATCGTCCGCTACGGCGTTCTACTCCTGCTGGGCCTGTTCATCCTCCAGTTGATATCGACCGTGCTGGCCATCCTGAGCGAGCGGCGCGAGCCGTCGGCCACCCTCGCCTGGCTGATGGTCGTGGTTCTATTCCCCGTGGGTGGCATCATCCTATATTACGCCCTGGCCCGGGGCCGGTTCCGCCGGCATTTTCGCAAGCGGGAGAAGAACCTGAGACAGGCCGAGGCGGCACTGTCGTCCTGCGTGGAACGGTGCCGGGCCGACTCGGCGATGTCGTCGGCCGACCTCCCCGCTGTTGAACGCGGTCTGGTCAAATTGGCCGTGGAGAGTTCAAACATCCCCGACACCGGGCCGCCATTCGCCGGGAATACGGTCGAGCAGTACAGCCACGGTGCGGCCAAGTTCGGGGCGTTGATGGACGCGATCCGTTCGGCACGGTCGCACATCCATCTGGAATATTACATCGTCCGGGCCGACCAGACCGGTACCGAGATTCGCGACCTCCTCGTCGAGAAGGCGAAGCAGGGCGTCGAGGTCCGCTTCCTCTACGACGGCATCGGCTCGCTTTACGCGCACCAGACCAACTTCTTCCGGGACCTCAAAGAGGCGGGCGGCAGGGTCGAGGCGTTCCTGCCGCTCAAAGTCGCCAGGATCGTCGAGCGAGTCAACTTCCGCAACCACCGAAAAATCGCTGTCATCGACGGGCGGATCGGGTTCGTCGGAGGGATGAACATCGGAAACGAGTACGTCGGCCGCAAGTCGAAATATTCCCGAAAATACAGGGGCTGGCGGGACGCTCATCTCCAGATCGAGGGGCCGGCGGTGGCCGCACTCCAGAGGATATTCTTCACCGACTGGCTGCTGGTAACCTATAAGCGGGGCAAGACGGGCGAGGATTTCGCCGACGTGCGATATTTCCCGACCGTCGAGCCGGTCGGCGACGAGCTGGTCCAGATCATCACCTCTGGTCCCGGGTGCCAATGGCCCACCCTCCAGCACCAGTTCCTGCAGGCGATCAACACTGCCGAGGAGCAGGCGCTGATCGTGACCCCCTACTTTGTACCGGACCGCTCACTGCTCATGGCCCTCGAATCGGCGGCACTACGCGGGGTCGATGTCCGCCTGCTGTTGCCCCGAGACACCGACCACCGGCTGGTCACCAGCGCCGCCCGGTCCTACTACGAGGAACTGCTCGAGGCGGGCGCCCGCATCTTCGAGTACACCGGCGGATACCTCCATTCAAAGACGATCAGCGTCGACGGCCGATACGGCTGCGTGGGCTCGGCCAATATGGACATCCGGTCGTTCACCCTCAACTTCGAGGCCTCGGCGTTCGTGTACAGCGCCCGGTTCGCCGACAGTCTTCGCCGCCAGTTCCTCGCCGACGTCGGCGACTCGGTCGAAATCCAGCTCGAACCGTTCCGGCAGCGGCCCCGGATCAGGAAATTCGGGCAATCGCTGGCCCAGCTCCTGTCGCCCGTGCTGTGACCGCCCGATGCGTGGCTCGACGCCACTCCCGCTGCCGTCGCAGTACCCATTGAGAGCGTGTCGCCCGTCTCGTAACAGCCCGCACGAGCCGAATCTTGTGCTCCGCCGGCTTGTCCGTCTGGAGATTATCGGGTATGATGCTCGGAATTCAATCTCGGACCGTGAACTGAAAGGAGGGTTTCTATGATCGGATGTAGTTATGGACGCAACTTCCAGGTGACCGTCGCCGGTGGATCATACCAGGAGGGCCTGACATCGGTCCTGCAGGGTGTGCCACCCGGAATGCTCCTGCACGAGCGGGATATCTACGGCGACCTGCTTCTGCGGAAGCCGGGGGCCGATGAACTCTCGTCGCCCCGCAAGGAGCCGGACCTTCCGGTCATCTACAGCGGCGTGAACGTGGCGGACACCATCGAAGGCGCGGGCAACAAGGGCCACACCAACGGCACCCCGCTGGTCATCATCACTCCGAACCTCGACCGGCATTTCATCCACATCAAGCAGTACCAGGACACCAACCGGACGCCCCGGCCGGGCCACGCCTCGTACGCCTCGTTCAAGAAGTACGGCCCGAACGACGATGCGATCGGGGCCGGGTTCTTCAGCGGTCGCTATACCTCGACGATCGTCGGGGCCGGCTACGTGGCGAAGGAAGTGCTCCGGGCGTGCGGCATTCGCGTGTGCTCGTATGTGCGCGAGCTGGCGGGAGTCCGGTGTGACGACGTGGCCCCGGAAACGGCGCTGGAAAACACCGACGCCTACAAGAAGATGCGGCACGATCTGGACCCGTTCTACCAGGAGGTGTACGTCAAGGAGCGGATCACGCCGGAGATGCGGTTCCTCGAGAAGATGGCCGCGCTGGCCGAGATCGAGAACGAGATCGAGGACATCCGGGGCAAGGCCCCGAAGATGCAGCCGGCCGAAATCGCCGACAAGTACGGCGTGCACCACATCGTCAATTGCCCCGACATCGAAGCCGCCCAGGCGATGACCGACGCCTGCAACGAGATCTCGGCGACCGGCGACAGCGCCGGCGGCGTGGTCCAGGTGGTCGTCACCGGGGTGCCCGCCGGGCTGGGCGAGCCGGTGTTCCACAAGCTCGACGGCGAGCTGGGGTCGATGGTCGGCATCGGCGCGGTCAAGGGCGTCGAGGTCGGCGCCGGGTTCGCTGTCAAGGATATGACCGGCGACGAGAACAACGACGAGATGCGAGCGGAAGACGGCCAGGTCCGCTTCCTCTCGAACCACGCAGGCGGTGTGACCGGCGGACTGTCGACCGGCCAGCCGATTGTCGCACGGCTCGCGGTCAAGGCCACACCGACCATCGACAAGCCGCAGAGGACGATCGACAAGTACACGCTCGAGGACAAGGCCCTGGAGGCGATCACCCGGCGAGACCCGACCATCGTCGCTCGAATCTGGCCCGTCGCCGAGAACATGACGGCGATCATCCTCCTCGACCTGCTGTTCTCGTACTACGGGTACGAGGCGTTCAAGGAGCGGCTCGGCAGCAAGTAGAGGCATATACCCGGATGAGAGGGGATGCCCGGCGCGGTCGATAGCGGCCGGTGGGCCGGGCTATCCCCGGCCGACGAAGACGTGCGGGCGGCCGCTGGACGGGCTGGTTCCGACGATGACCTCGGCCCCGTACACGGAGCGGATGACATCGGCGGTGAACACCTCGGCGGGCGGCCCGCTCTCCGCCAGTCGGCCGTCTTTCAGCAGCACCACTCGTTCGCAGTATTCCGCCGCCAGATTCAGGTCGTGGAAGATGCCGACGACTGTGGTCCCTTCCCTCTCGTTCAGGCGGGCGAACAGGTCGAGAATCCCGATCTGGTGGGCGATATCGAGGTGATTGGTCGGCTCGTCGAGCATCACCGTGTCGCATCCCTGGGCGAGAGCCATGGCGATGAACGCCCGCTGGCGTTCGCCCCCGCTCAACTCGGTGATTGCTCGGTCGGCCAGGTGTTCGACCTCGGCAAGCTGCATCGCGTCGGCGACCGCCCGGCGGTCCTCGTCGGTCGCCCAGCCGGTGCGCGACAGGTAGGGGGTTCGGCCCATGCCGACGATCTCGCGGACCGAGAACGCCAGGTTGCCGATGGCCGGTGCGATGGCGGTGTCCTGCATCACGCAGGCGACCCGTCGTGCGATCTCGCGGGGCTGGAGTCGCCGGACGTCGGCCCCTTCTATCAGGACTTCCCCGCCCATCGGCTCCAGCAGCCCGGTGACCGCCCGGATCAGGGTGGTCTTGCCCGAGCCGTTCGGGCCGAGGATGCCGAGGAACTCGCCGCGGCTGACCTCGAGGGTCACTCCCCGGATGACCGGCTCGTCTCCGTATCCGCAGGTCAGGTCCCTGATTTCGAGGGCGTTCACTGTACGCCCCCTCTCCGCTGGCGGCGGAGCAGATAGAGGAAGAACGGGCCGCCGAGGAACGCGGTGATGACGCCGATGGGCAGTTCGCCCGCGGGCAGGATCGTCCGGGCGATGATGTCGGCGATGACCAGGAAGACCGCACCGGCCAGGGCGGACAGCGGGACGAGCACCTTGTTGTCGGGCCCGACGACCAGCCGGACGCCGTGCGGGACGATCAGGCCGACGAACCCGATCAGCCCACTGGCCGCCACCGCCGCGCCCGTCACCAGGGATGCGACCACGAACAGCAGCTTCTTGGTCCGCTCGACGCGAAGGCCGAGATGGGCCGCCGGCTCCTCACCGATGGAAAGCACGTTCAGGTCGCGAGTGAAAAACAGCGTGATCAGGACGCCCAGCCCGACGGCCGCCCCGGCGGCGATCACCCGGCCCGGCTCGAGGACCTGTAAGCTGCCCAGAAGCCACCACATCACACTGTGCAGCCCCTCGCCCCGGGCGATGGTGGTGTGCACGAGAAAGATCAGAAAACTGCCCGCCACCGAGTTCACGATCACACCCGCCAACAGCAGCGTGTACACCGGGACCGCCTTGCCCTCCCGGGCCAGCAGATAGACGAGCAGGATGGCGAGGACCGCCCCGATGAACGCGGCGCCCGGGACCACCCACGCTCCCATCGCAGCCAGCCCGGCCAACATCGCCAGCGCGGCCCCGACGCCCGCGCCCGACGAGACGCCCAGAACGTACGGGTCGGCCAGCGGATTTCGCAGCACCCCCTGAAGGATCACCCCGGAGACCGACAGACCGGCCCCGACGATGATCCCCAGCAGCGCCCGGGCCGCGCGAATCCGTACCAGGCCTGCGTACTGCTCGGAGAAAAGCCCCCGGACGGGCACTCGGGCATGGCCTGCAATCAGCGCCCAGCCGAACGAGACGACGAGGGCCGCGCCGAGGATGATGATGCCCCGAGCCAGTTTCTGTCCACCTGTCACTGCTGCTCTTGCTCCCGATATCGGCGGAACAGGTCGCCCAGCTCCTCGAGGCCGTCGACCAGCCGCGGCCCCGGCCGCATGATCAGGTCCTCGTCGATCGTGTCGATTACCCAGCCGGTCCGCACCGCCGACACCCTGCCCCAGCCGACCCGGCGTTCGAGCGACTGTTGCGTGTCCCCATCCATCATATATGCGATGATGATGATCTCCGGATCGTGGGCGACCACCTCGTCGGGGCTGATCCGCGTCCACGGCGTTCCCATGTCGTGCGCGATGTTGCTGCCGCCGGCCCGAACGATCAGGTCGTCGAGGAACGTGCCTTTCGCCCCCGTGCTGAGCGGTTGGGGTGAGAGCTCGACGAACACCCGCGGGCGCTCGCCCTCGGGGACGGTGACCGTCGCCTCTTCGATGCGGGCCCGCAGGCCTTGGGCATAGTTCGCCGCCCGCTCCTCGTGGCCGGCGGCCCGGCCGATGACCCGGATCGAGTCCACGACCTCATCGAGGCAGCCCTGGTCGACGAGCAGGACCTCGGCCCCGGTGGCCTCGATCACCCGGACCATCTCGGTGTCGCGGAACGAGGTGGCAATCAACAGGTCGGGCGCAATCGCCTGTACCAGTTCGAGGTCGGGCGCCCCCATGTCGCCCACCCGCCGGATGTCGGCCGCCTCGTCCGGGTAAGTGCAGGCCGTCGATACCCCGATCAGGTTCTCTTCCAGCCCCAGCTCGAACAGAATCTCGGTCACACTGGGCGATAAGCTCACCAGCCGGAGCGGGTCGCCCTCCGCCCGGTCGGTGCGTGGCCGGACCGGTACCTGGTGCGACACGGTCCCGATGATTGCGACCGTCACGATGGCGGCGACCGCGGCCCACAGCATCCATTGCTTCATGTGATTGCCTCCTTGCGTATGGATTACACCGGACAGCCGGGGCGAAGTCAAGGTCGAGGGCAGGAGCGGCGGGAAGGGCCGTCCCGGGCGGCTCTCCTCCGGCGACCGGGAAAATGATTCGTAGAATCTTGCTTGCATCATCGGAATCCTGTGATATTATTTACCGTCGTCAAAAGGGCTCGCCCGCGGTGGAGCCGCCCTGTTCGTCTTGAGGAGGGCGGGCGTCGCAACACGCGGGCGGTGCCGGTGCTGATTGACCGTCGAGAGCCGTTTGGTTTTCAGGGTGCGGGTTGTGTAGGCCTGCATCCGATAGAGGCGTCTGTTTGGCCCGTTGAGGAATCAGGTAAGGAGGACGATGATGGCAGAGAAGGAGAAGTCGGAGATGCAGGTGGTGTTTGATGAGCGCAAGGGCCCCCGCCCGTTCGGTACAGGGCAACTCCTGATGCTCATCGGGATCGGGCTGAGCTTGATATTCACGATCGTGACGCTGGTGCTGCAACTGGACCGGTTCGGGTTCGGTTGGGTGGCGGTCTCCCAGATCGTGTTCGTCCTGATCCAGGGGGGGGCGATCGCCGGCGTCATCCTGGGCCTGAAAGACGGCCGCTGGCTGCTGGTGGGATACGGCCTGGCCGGCCTGATTCTGATCATGCTGATCAGCCAGGTGTCCACGGTTGCGGTCGGCCGCGGGATGGACTTCTTTGTCATGCTCGGCGCCGTGCTCCTCGCCGCCGGGACCTACATGGCGGACCAGGGCATCGGTGTATGGCCGGCCGAAACGGTCTCAGTGAGCGGAGGCCCGGAAGCGCAACTCGCCCGGCTGAAAGAGATGCTCAAGGACGAGCTCATCACCGAGGAAGAGTACAACCAGAAACGGCAGGATCTGCTGGACAAGATGTAATCGACCGCGGCCTCCGGATGGACGAGCCGGATGGCGCCAGCGTTCCCGAGCTCCGGCCGAGTGGCGACCGCTCACGGGTGGTCGCCACCCCGGCCTGCCGCACCATATACGGAGAGGCCGCCTGATGGACCCCCGCGAGAAACTCGAATTCCTCGCCCGGGCGTCGCAATACGATCTCTCCTGCGCCTGCGGAACCACGAGCAACGACGACCATCGCCGTCGCGGCAAGGACGGCATGTGGGTCTATCCCGTCGCCCTGCCCAGCGGGGGCACGTCGGTCATGCTCAAGACGCTGCTCTCCAGCGTATGCGTGAACGACTGTCGGTACTGCCCGTTTCGCACCGCTCGTGACGAACAGCGCTGTACGCTCGATCCGGGCGAGGTCGTCGCCCTGTTCCTCCAGCTCGTCCGGAGCCGCGGCATCCGAGGCCTGTTCCTGAGCTCGGGGGTCATCCGCAATCCCGACTACACGATGGACCGGCTCACCGCTGTCGCCCGCATCCTTCGCCGCAAGCACCGCTACCGCGGTTACATCCACCTCAAGGTGATCCCCGGCTCGTCCGACGCCGCCATCGAGGAGGCCGCGTCGCTGGCGAACGCGGTCTCGCTCAACGTCGAGGTCCCCACCCGGTCCGCGTTCCGCCAGGTATCGACGGCCAAGGACTTCGACCGCGAC
>PUPC01000047.1 GCA_003553185.1 Planctomycetota bacterium
AATATTTACAACTATTCAACTGAGCAAGAAAAGCAGCTTAAAATCAAGAATTAGTTTAAAAGATCAACATAATCGATCATAATTGAGCTGGACAAACTATCAATAATGTTATATGGTGTTGGGCTCATTCTCAAAAAGGATGAAAAAGTACTGGACAACCACAAAAATCTATAGTATTATTAAATAAAACATTAATTTTGCGAGGTGTGATATATGTATACTAAAGATTGGTCCAGTATTTTTTCAACAGCATTAGAGAAAGAATCATTCACCCAGGGAGAAATCCTACAGATATATAAAATTGAATTAGAAGCAAGAACTTTCTTTGATTTTGAAGGAGTTGTTCCTGAATTTCTTGTCATGCAAAACATTGAAAGAGATAGCCAAAAAACACTGTATTACTGGGATTCTCATTCTAATGAAGCAACTTGTCCCTTTTGCGGTACCATAAGCCAAAGAGAGTGTAAAGATTACTTTGAAAAGCCAATACAAGATATACCTCATGTCGGATTAGCAGTATATCATGTTGTACGAAGAAAAAAATATTTCTGCGAAAATCCTGGTTGTTCTAATAGTCGTTTCGTAGAACGATTAGAAGGTTTTGCCGACGAAAAAGCTCGAAAAACAATTCGTTTCAAAAGACATTGTGTAATACGATCATTAGAAAGCGGCTGCAAACCTGCAGAGGATGCTCTTAAGAGAGAGGGAGCTGTAGTAAGTAATGATACAATTGCAAGATACTTAAAAATAGAAGCTGCTATAAAAATTGAATCTAATTTAAATAACACTAAAGTAAAGGTTCTGGCAATTGATGATATAAACCCTCGCAAAGGAGATAAATCTTCAGGTTGTACAGTTTTAATGGATCAAGAAGCCCGTAGAGTTTTAGTAATAATTCCAGGAACCACCAAAAAAGCTGCAAAGAAAGCCATTGAGATGTTTTCTGAGGCAGAGTTTTTTTGCAGAGATCGCGCAAGTGCTTATAAGTCTGCTGCAACAGAATGTGGAAAAACTCAGATTGCAGATCGTTTTCATTTAATAGATAATGCACAAGCTGCAGTAGAAGAAGCATTAATGTCATCAATTCCAGCGACTATATTTATCCGTTCCGGAGATGGCTGGGTCCAGAACACTCAGTCTGATGGGATAATACCTGAGAGAATTTATTTTTATGTTCCTGAAGAAGAAGTTGAACAACGAATAGAACTTGCTAAATTGACAGAAGCAAAAGCCAAAAAGTATAGAAACACATTAAAGATATTGGAATTAGACGACAGAGGTCTTAAAAGTGCCGATATAGCTAATACTTTAAATATACCACTCAAAGAAGTGGTAAGACTACGACGCACAGCTGTAAATACAATTAATTACGTTGAAGAAAAGATTAAATCAGAAATTAATGCAAACAATGAGGCAATTAGCCAGCATGAGGAAATATTACTTAATCGTAAAATAAAAACATTATCTCCGAAAGCACGTCCTGCGCAAGAATCTATTGTTGAACCATATAGAGAAACTGTTATTGCAAAGTTAAAGAAAGGTGGAAACCACCGAACAATCCATCCAATTCTTCAGGAACAGGGCTTTCAAGGTAGCCCAAATGCAATATATCAGTATATTATTAAGCTCCGAAAAGAAATACCTGAAGAAATTAGTAGGGATCGTGTTGAAAACCCTCCAGAGCTTAAAATGGAGAAAATTTCACGATACACAGTGTACCAGCAGATACTAAAAAGAGCCTCTGAAAGCCGACCAGATAAGGCTAAAGAAAAACAGAAAAAACTTCAAAAAGATACTTCGCAAAAAAAACGTGTTGGAGAAGATTCACCATTAAGTGATAAAGCCAAAGAACTAATTTTTGGTGATAACAGTAATACTTCTAAAACCAAAAGTAAAAAAGATAATAAGCGTAAAAAAAAGGAGCTTTTTGAAAAAACAATAGCTTTATATCCAGTAATTATGATTTTAATAAATTTTTTAAGCGACTGTTATAAAGTATTTGATAGCAGAAATATAGCTGAATTAGATTCTTTTATTAATAAATATAAAGATTGTGATATTGATCCATTAGCACATTACGCAAAGAGTTTGCTTAAAGATTATGAAGCTGTCAAAAATAGTTTAATACATAAAAGCATTAGTAATGGACCATTAGAAGGAACAAATAATATAATAAAGATGAAGCACCGTAGAGGAGGCGGACGGGCTGGTATTGAGCTTTTAAATGCTTATAATGTTCTTAAAATAAGCGACCTTGTCGGGTAAATATCATCGCTTTTGAGAATGAGCCTTATTTTGTAGCATTTTATTTCAGCTCCTTTTTAAATTATTAATGGTGCAATTTAAAATAATTTCATTTGAATAAACTACTCATTTATTAAGATTTTTTTATTTAACTAACTAATATCAACAGTCACCTCTTCACCTGTTACTAAAGTGAAGACAAAAGAAAAGGGTGATATCGCTTTTATGCGTACTACCCATGCTCTTAAGTATTCAATTTGTTCTAACTTATCTTTTTCAATTACTTTTTTGCGATACTTATAATC
>PUPC01000239.1 GCA_003553185.1 Planctomycetota bacterium
CTACGCCACCGCCCTCGCCAAGGCCGACCGCCCCGGCGAGGCCCGCGAGGAACTCGTGGCCCTGCTGGACGACGTGGAATCCTTCCCGCAGCGGGCAGACGCCGAGGCCCTGCTGGAGACCCTGCCGTAGGGCAGACCGGGGAAGACCGCGCCCGCACCCCCCGGCGATGAAGGGCCGCCGTCGGGTGTGCAAAGCGAAGTGCACCCACCACAGGCCGCCGCGGCCTCAGGATCGCGGCTGGGGGCACGCTGCATGGGGAGCCGTAGGGAAGCGGCGTAGTGACCCATCCGGGGACGGCGTCTACTTTTCCCGGGCGCTCCGCACCCCCGGCTTGTCCCCGACGCAGGGCCGGAGAGCAGACCAATGGCCGAACATCCGATCTCACCCCCGCGATCAACATGCGTGCGACTTCGTGTCGCACCAAGTGTGCTGTCGCGGAGATGCGGGGTCCCGGCGTCTGATGCTGCCGATATCCTCGGTGTCAGGTTCCTTTACATTTCGGGACGCGATGCGCACTGGCTATGCGCTGGCGAATAACGCGCCGGTGCTCGAAGCCGCACCGATGCATATCCGCCGGACACGGCGCGAGACGACGGCGTACCGCTGTAGGCTCGTGGCGACCCGACTGCTCGTCAACCGGTGTCGGGGAAATTTACACTTGGCTTGAGGGCCGCCAAGTTGGTCGTGGAGCCGACACCGGCAAGGCGTTGTTCGTAAGAGGCTTTTCGGCGACGGAGCCAATCTGGCACGGAATCTGTATTAATTTGCGTTAACTCCCGGTTTCCGGCGAGCGATTGACCAGCGGCGACTTGCGGCGCTGCTTGGCCAAGCTAGAAAGCCGCAGTCTCAGGAGGAAGTGCAATGATCAGCTTACGTTCGTTCAAGACACTTGGACCGGTCTTGGCGCTGCCGTTGGCAATGGCGCTGCCGGCGCTATCTCAAGCCTCGTTTGTCTCGTGTACCGGGACTGATTACGACATTACCGCGAACGTGTCCCCGAGTTCGGACTGCACGATCCTGGCTCCAGAGGGTGGAAACGCAAACGATTTCGTAGGTGGTAATGATCCGAGCAAATGGACAGTAAACGAAGAAGCGTTCTTCGGATTCGACAACTGGAGTTTTGACGGCAAGTATGACTCTGAGAAGGACGACGACGGAGATACAGTTTTCGTCGATGGTTCAACGCTGTTCACTTTCACCGGCGACGGGCAGGATGGCACCTTCTCCTACAGGGGGTCGAAAGACGCTATTGATAATTTCATGTTCGTCTTGAAGGATGGCGCGAAGACTAACCTCACCGCCTACCTGATCGACATGGAAGCGTTGTTGAATTTGCAAGACGACAACGGCAACGGCACTTATAGCTCGCCGTTTGATGACCCCCCGTTCCCGATTGGTTCGGCCGATGGCCCGAAGGACATCTCCCATATCAGTGTCTATTCTCGAACCACCGACGGTCTTCCGCCGGTAGTGACCTCGGAACCAGGCACCTTAGCGCTAATCGGCCTCGGACTGCTGGCTTTGGCGATGATCCGTCGCAGGACGTTCGGATCTGACTAGTAGTGCTAGCGAGCCGTTAGCACGATAACCGTACAACGGTGCCGCAGGGCACCGTTGTCGTTGGCTGCTCGCCCCCGATCGCGTATCCGGTATTGGTCGCGACGTTGCCGGTTGGGTGGAGCGCCCCACGGCGGTCCCGCAATACTCCTGGATCGAATTGACCTGCGCAGGTTCATTTCTTGGTTTCTTTCTTTTCGTAGAGCCGCGTTGATGCTTCAACGCATCTGGATCCCCCTCCCGTATTCCCCGCCGTGCCGGGTTTCGCGGCAGCAGCCGCCTAAGGAAGATAGCGCTGGCTGCGGGCCGGGGGCTCGCGTCGTATCGAAGGCAGTGTAGCCGCCCCAAGGCCCGCACTCCCCAAGCAGCTTGCGTCTGCGTCGCAGGCGGAGCGCTCTCGGACTCGATGGCCGGGAACGCCTCGCCGGGTGACCTTAAGAACTCTGCGCGCGGCACAGGCGCTGCCCAGCCGTAATACCCAGACCCTGCGGCAGAGCGAGCGTTAGCCCCGCCTCCGACATGGGTCGGGGGTGCATTGGGCTTTTTTCCTTCCCAGAGCAGGTTTCATCGAGCGCGGTTCTCGGGCTCCGGCCCATACGCGCGCCCGGGTTCGACCCACTGATCTCCGCGCGCCAGTCCCGATTGCTTCACTCTCAGCCAGCCCGTTGCTGCGGGTCCCGTTGCGGTCCGGCGCGTCTGACGCAACAGGCCCACCTGCGGCCCATCCGACCGGCGTGTGTTTCCGGAGAAAGATCTAAAGGACTATATTGACAGGCCGATATATTTGTCTAGTATCTGGCTTTAAGGAATAGTCTGGCCGTTGAGACAAGGATAAACCCGCCGCGAGGCGGGGGCACAAAGCTTCCGGTCCCGAGGTGGTTCTCGGGATGGCGGGGTTGCCGCCGACGGTTTTTTCGCCTGCAACCAAGTCTCCGAGACCACAGGGACGCGTCCGTGTCCGGGATGTCCCGGGCAC
>PUPC01000193.1 GCA_003553185.1 Planctomycetota bacterium
AGACATGACCTACGACGGCACCTATTTTTACGGTTCGCCAAACAGCTCTATGATTTATGAGCTGTGTCTTGACACAGAAACTTTGATAAGTACGTTTTTCACAACTGCCACCACAACAGTCCGTGGTATTGGTTATGATCCTGAGAATGACGGTTTCTGGGTAACAAGTGGCTTTAATCCGCCTGTGCATTTGATAGACCGCTCAGGTGCATTGATGGAAACCCTGAATCCTGCCATTGGATCGCTGACCGGTGTAGGCTGGGATGGCTATTCGGATGGAGCACCACACCTGTGGCTATATGCTCACCCATTAGCGCAGCCTACTCAAAACATGCTCAAACAAATTGATATCGAAACAGGCGCTGTTCTTCAAACTTTTAACCTGGAGACTGTATTACCTGTTCTTGTCGGATCACCATCCGGTGGTATGGATATCACAGATAAGGCTGAGGTAGGCAAATGGGCATTTTTAGGTGCGGCACAAAACAACCATATCTGGTGTGTTGAGCTGACCGATGCCGCTCCTCTTGAAGCTCCGGCTGCACCAACTGATTATACGGTAACCCCGGGCCCGCAGGCTGCACTATATGCAGACCTTAGCTGGACAAACCCCGATCTAACCGTAGGTGGTGACCCGCTTACTGATCTCGATTGGATACACATATACAGAAACGGAGATCTTATTCACAGCATTGAAAATCCACAAATTGGCGGATCCGAAACATATCATGACGACACGGTACCTGAAGCCGGAACCTATACCTATGTTGTAGTAGGTGAAAACGCTGCCGGTGAAGGTATTCCCGTCAGCGAAACCGTAAATATCGGTTTTTACACACTTACCCTTAATGCTGATCCCGCTGAAGGTGGCGATGTTGAAGGCGCAGGAGATTACATGGAAGGCGAGGAAGTAGACATTACCGCAATACCGGCAAAATTCTTTGAATTTATAGAATGGACCGGTGACATAGCGCATGTGAATGATCCCGAATCAGCCACAGCTATTGTAACAATGCCGGCTGATGACATAGAGCTTACGGCTGTATTTGAAGGGCTTTACCCGCCCGGAGCTTTGTTTTTCACCAATGCCGGTGCGGAAGGAAGATACGGACCGTCACAGGATATGATTAACACGGCATACGCGGGAACACCCCTGGAAGGTGAGGTTACAGTAATAGGCGACGGCATCCAGGAATGGGTCGTTCCCCAGGACGGTGATTACATGGTCGCAGCCTATGGCGGACAAGGCGGTCATGGCTCGGGTGACCCCGGTGGTAAAGGAGCCAGGATATCAGGCGTATTTTCATTGAACGCAGGAGATGTATTACATATTCTTGTGGGTCAGGAAGGCTACCAGGGCGCCAATAACAATGCCGGTGGTGGCGGCGGAGGATCATTCGTGGTGTTTGAAGACCCGCAGGACGAGGATGACATCCTTGTTATTGCAGGTGGTGGCGGCGGATCAGGTGCCGATTCCGCCCCGCATGCTATCGGTGTTGATGCCTCTCATGAAACCAGCGGTACACAAGATACTGAGGGCGTAGGTGACCCCGGTGAAGACGGGGAAGGTGGCTATGCAGGCCCTATGGGTACAAATTCTAATACCGGCGGTGGCGGCGGTGGTATCTGGTCTGACGGTAAATACCAGCCCGGCAATGTCGGTGGAGATCCCGGAATTGCATTCATTAACGGTGGCGTCGGCGGTAGCGGCGGAGGCTCCGACGAAGGAGGATTCGGCGGCGGCGCCTCAACAACAACGACCTTAAGCAACAGTAACCAGTCGGCAGGCGGCGGAGGAGGATACTCAGGCGGCGCCGGTGGAAACAGGCTGACATTGAGCAGAGTTGGCGGCGGCGGCGGCGGATCATTCAACAACGGCGAAGACCAAAGCAACGAGTCAGGAATCAATGAAGGACACGGACTGGTAATTATATATTATGATGAGATGATAGCCACAATACCGTTCGAAGAAAACTTTGACGGCGTGGAAACAGATGAAATACCCAAAGGATGGACAAGAGATATTGAAAACTTCGGAGCAAACAACACCAGCAGCGCAGGTGGAGACGCACCGGAAATGCAATTGTATTTCAGCCCGATGCAACCACCCGACGAATATTATCTTACCACAATGAAAATTGACACAGAAGGATACCAGGAATTAGAGCTTTCATTCAAGCATTATCTTGCACACTTCTCAGGCGACTATACCCTCAGGGTGGTCACTATAGCCGATGGAACACAATACGTGATTGATGAATGGGTAAACCCGACAGGATGGTCTGCAACTAATGTTGATTACATCCTCACGGCTGAAGACCATGGAGTGGGTACTTCAGATTTCTATCTCGCATGGATGATAGACGGCGACCCCTACAACCTCGACTGGTGGGCTTTTGACGACATCCTGCTCGATGGAGAACGTCTTTACACAGTAAACTTTGACATTATTGACGAAGAAGGAGACCCCATAGAAGAAGCCGTGATCACTTTCGACGGTACAACAAACCCGCCGGGTGATTATGTGTTTG
>PUPC01000166.1 GCA_003553185.1 Planctomycetota bacterium
ACGCGCCGGAGCCGTTCCAGCAGAACTCGCACAGACAGGAGATCGTCTGGGACGGCAAGGACGACGCCGGGGCCTATGTCGATGACCTCGAAGCCGTCCGTGTCCGCGTGTCACTCGGCCTCAAGCCGCGCTTAGAGCGGACCCTGTTCTGGCACCCGGGCAAGCCCAGCGCCCAAGGCAACTACTCGGCCTTCAGGGGCCAACGGCTCGCTCTTGAAGCGGTCCCGGAGGGCGTATTGGTCTTCGACAGCGGCCAGGGCGTTGACCATCTTCGCCTCTTCGACCGCGACGGCAACTACCTGCGAACAATCTACCCGTTCCCGAATCAGAAGATCGAGAATGTCGAGGGGCTGATCTATCACCAGTTCCCCGATGGCCCGAATCTTCCCGTCAAACCGAACTGGCTGCAATCGACGTTTCTCCAGAGCGATACGAACTGCGTGCGCCTCACCTATCAGGACGGCCAGTATCGCGGGTATCAGAGCAAAGACATCGCAACCGGCGGGATAACCGGTGCGGCGGGAAACACCATCGCGACCGCGGACGGGAAGGTCGCTCTCGTCGGACGCAGCTTCAGCCGGCTGGGGACTGACGGAACCAGCGGCGGGCTGAACCTTCACGGCCCCGAGGTGGCACATCGACCAGAAAGCCCCCTCACGCGGGACCCACGGCGCCGCCAGGGCACACTTTCGTTCATCCGCCCACAACGAGCAGCATTGAGCCCGGACGCAAAGTGGCTGTATGTAACGAGGTATAACGAGACATTTCCAGGCAGTTTCGGAAATGTTCAATGGCGGCATATGGTCAAACGCATCCCCTATGACGGGGATGGCGAGCCCGAGCTCTTTGCCGGAAAGATCGAAGCCGGAACCGCAGACGGCGAATTCCACAAACCGACCGACGTGGCGTGCGATGCCCGGGGCAGAGTCTATGTGGCTGACAATTGCAACGACCGCATCCAGGTGTTCGACCCCGCCGGACAACATCTCCGAAACATCCCGGTCAGAAGACCGGCCGGCATCAACATCCATCATGAGACCGGCGAAATCTTCGTGTTCTCCTGGGCGATGCCGCGCGCCGGCTCGCAGGGGTACTGGGGAACCCGTCCCGCGATGGAATCGCGCGAGGAAGCCAGGAATTTCTTCCGCCTGACAAAATTCTCTGCACTGGACGACCAGGCGGAAGAGTTGGAGACGTGGGACCTGCAGGGAGCAACCCGGCTCACACGCACCAGGCCGTCCAACGTCGACATCAACGCCGTTGTAGACACCCGATCCGACCCCTTAAAACTCTGGATCACCGCCCCCTCCCCCCCCGGCGCCCGAAACCAGCACGGCCGCGGCCTGCTGCTGCTCACCCTGGAGAACGGCGAGTGGCGCCTCGAGCGCGACCTGCTCGATGAAGCCGCAAGGGCGATAACCCGTGTCAGGCCGGCCGTGTTCAACCGCCAGCGGCTCGCCGTGAATCCTGCCGATGGAATGCTTTACCTGATCGAGGGCGACACGTCACACGGCAAGGCGTTCAAGCAGGTGATCCGAATTGACCCGCAGACCGGTCGAACCAGAGCGATTGACCTCCCGATGAGCAGCGAGGACCTCGCTTTTGACCCGGACGGGCACGCCTATCTCCGTTCCAGCGGCATGATCGTGCGCTACGACCCGGACACCTGGCGCGAGGTCCCGTTTGACTACGGCGAAGAACGCGATCGGCATAATTACGGGAGCGGCGGGGGCGAACGCAGCACCCGCGTGCTCAGCGGCGCCATATTCCCAGGCAACCGCGGATGGCACCACGGCGGCATGCACATCTCCGCAAAAGGGGACATCGTCATCTCGGCGCTGTACAGCGTCGAGGAGCGGGAACGCAGGAGCGAATCGGTGCATACCGCCGACGGGTTTCAACCGCGGATGTATCCCGGCCGCCGGTACAATTACGGCGGGCGGTTCGGCGGCACCCTGGTCCACGTTCTGGACCGCCACGGCCAGATGGTACACGCCGACGCCGTCCCCGGCCTGCCCGCAACAATCAACGGCACGGCCATCGACGAGCGGGGCGACATATACCTTCTGCACGCTGCTCCCGCCGTGGTCGACGGCGAACGCCACTTCAACGACCATGCCGGTACGCTGATGAAGTTCACCCCCGGCGAAAACCGCCTGCTTGCCCCGAGTGGAGCACCGGTCCCGCTGACCGAGAGACCCGACCGCCCGCTCGACGTACGGGCCTCGTTATCCGCTTCGGCCTGGGTCGAAGGTGCCCACTGGATGTACACCGGCGTCGGATGGGGCGGATTCAACGCCGGCACCGGATGCGCCTGCCCCAACGCAAGGTTCACGCTCGACTACCTCGCACGCAGCTTTACCCCCGAGATCGACCGCTACAATGTGGGTGTCCTCGACAGCAATGGGAACCTGATCCTCCGCGTCGGCCAGTACGGCAATGTGGACGACGGCAAACCGATGATCGATCGCGGCGGCCCGCCCAACACCCGGTCCATCGGCGGCGACGAGACTTCGCTGATGTTCGCACCCTATGTTGCCACCCATACCGACCGACGGCTGTTTATCGCCGATCCCGGCAACGCCCGCATCGTGAGCGTGAAACTCGGATACCACGTCGATGAAACAGTCGCCCTGAAAGACGCGGCGGAATAAGGGGAGTAAAGAAAGGAGCTCGTGATGAGAAGGTTGAATATCGCAGCCGTAAGTGGTCTCGCCCTGTTGCTATGCCTGGGGCTGACCAGAACTGTCCAGGCGGAAGAAGTCGCCTTTTTCACCGATGAGATCCGGGAGGCCGTCGAGGCCCGGCGCGGCGAGACCGAACTGTCGAAGCTCGCCGAATCGATGGAACCCGGGACCTGGGCCGAGCTCGAGACCGAGCGGCCCGACCGGCTCTGGTCGGCTCCCCCTCCCGGCAGGGGGTTGCACATCGGAACTTGGTCCGACGACGCCCATTGGGACAGCCGAACCGGCCAGTTCCTGTTCTTCGGGGTCCGGCAGACTCGCAAGTTCGTCGCCTACTCCGAGGAAGACAACGCGTGGCGAGTGATCGACTTCCACGAGGAAGAGAACGCCCCGGGGCTCGAACAACGGTTCGGACACCAGTACTCGGGCAATGCACACGATCCGGTCCGCAGCCACTTCTACACCAACAACCGCCGGTACAATGTGCTCGATAACACCTGGGAGGCGCTGCCCTCCTGGCAGAGGGCCAGCCGGGAACGGTCCATGACCATCTCATACTCCACGGGAATGGACCGCCTCTTTGTGCTTATCCACCAACCGAGGGGTGTGCTCCGCCTTTTCGATGCGGAAGAGGGAGCGTGGAAGAGCCACGAGACGATACCAGTGCATGGCTATCACAGCTTGGCCCGCGACAATCCCTTCCGCGAGGAGGTACTGTTCGTCGGTGGAAATGATTCGGAAGCCGTTGCCATCGTTACCAAGGACGGCACGGTCAAACAGATGGAGGATTTCCCCGAGCCGATAACCGTCCGAAGTGCCATCGTCACCGTAGACCCCCTGTCCGGCCGCTACCTGATGATGGCGAACAACCGGGCGTTCTACGAGTTCGACAGCGAAAAAAACGAATATCGCCTGATCGACGACTTTACCGAAACCCCTCTGCCGTTCCATCGGAGGAGCGCGCCACTGGTCGCTTTCATACCGGAATACGGCGTAACCATGTGGGCCGACCGGAACGTCATGCTCTACAAACACGACGCGCACGTAGAGGATGAAGATAAGGAGAAGCAAGAAGAGTAATCCGGTTTGAATGAATTCGCGTATATCTAAGTTGGAGTCGAGGAGTTTAAAAATGATGATGGCGAGAATCGACACGCTCAAGACCACAATAACATCGGGACTGTTTTTTCTGCTCTGCCTGGGCGCGGCTTCGTCTGTTTGGGCGGGCGACGCCCCCTATTTCGATGACGAGATCCGGGAGTCCGTCGAGGCCCGGCGCGGCGAGACCGAACTATCGAAGCTCGCCGAGTCGATGGAACCCGGCACGTGGGCAAGGGTCCCCGTCGAAGGTCCCGGCGACCTGCGCAGAGCCCCGGAACCGTCGAGAAGGCTGGACATCGGAACGTGGTCGGACGACGCCCACTGGGACAGCCGGACCGGGCAGTTCCTCTACCTGGGCCTCCGTCAGGCCCGCCGGTTCATCGCCTACTGCGAGGAGAAAAATGAATGGCTCGACCTCGGCCTGCCCGAGGACCACGAGGCCGAAGGCAGCCCGCCGCGGGTCAGCCGATACGGGCACATGTATTCCCGAAACGCCCTCGACCCGGCAACCAGCCGGTTCTACAACATGGCCACCGGCGTCCACCGCTACGACATCCGCGCCGGCGAATGGACCAAGCTTCCGCCAGGCGGCTCATACGCCAGCACCGGCGTCATCGAGTTCTTCTACGCCCGGAACGGCCTGCTGAACCTGAGCCAGGACGACGACCACGAGCTGCGGTTCTTCAACGAAGAAACCCAGGAATGGGAGGACCTGGGCCGGATTCCGGTACACGGCCACCACAGCATGGCCCGCCACAACCCATTCCGCGAGGAGGTGCTTGTCTGCGCCGGGAATCGTTCCATCCGAACGGTCGTCCGCGTCAAGAAGGACGGGACCGTGGAGCGGCTGGAGGACGCCCCCTATAACTTGAGCATCACGCGGACCTACATCACGGTCGACCCGGTGTCCGGGCGATACCTGTTCCTCATACAGCCCCGGGATACCGGCAAACGGCTGCTCTACGAGGTCGACAGCGACAAGAACGAATACCGCCGGGTGGACGACTTCACCGAGACCGAGTGGCCGTTCGAGCGATACGGATCGCCGGTGGTCGCATACATTCCGGAGTACGGCGTCACGATGTGGGTGACGCGCCACACGTGGCTCTATAAGCACGAGATTGTGGAAGAGGAACCCGAAGAAGAGTAGATCGGCGAACAGATCGGCCCGAATACATCATTTTGAATCGGCCCAGAATCAGATACAATGGGGATACAGAGCTGGCCGAGCTGTAGAAAGGGATTACTATGTACAAAACCTTACTGATTCTGTTGACATCCTTTGTGTTCGCCTTGATGATCCAGCCCGCGCTGAGTGACGGCCCGAGCAAGGATATGTTCGAGGTCGATCGGGAAGAAGTGTTCGAGTTCGCCCAACCGCCCCAGGTAACCCGCCGGGGCGACGAGGTGACCGTCACCTTCGAGAGCAAGGGCTTCTGCGATGTGACTGTGGTCGTCGAGGACTCCGCCGGCAAGATCATCCGGCACCTCGCCAGCGGCGTGCTCGGACCGAACGCTCCCGAACCGTTCGAAAAGAACTCGAAAAGACAGACGCTGGTCTGGGACGGCAAGGACGACTCCGGCGCCTACGTCGACGATAAGGACGCAATTACCGTTCGAGTATCACTGGGCCTGAAACCGCGGTTCGAGCGGACCCTGTTCTGGCACCCGGGCAAGCCCGGCGCCCAGGGGACGGGCAGTGCCTACAGCGGACAGCGTCTCGTCTTCGCCCCTGCGCCCGAGGGAGTGTACGTTTACGACAGCGGGCAGGGCGTGGACCACCTCCGCCTGTTCGATCACGACGGCGACTATATCCGGACCATCTACCCGTTCCCGGCCGACAAGATGGACGATGTCGAGGGGCTCATATACCATCGGTTCCCCGACGGGGTTGAACTGCCGATCAAGCCCAACTGGCTTCAATCGACCTTCCTGATGAGCGGCACCAGTGGCATCCGCCCCACGTACCAGGACGGGCAATACCGCGGCATTCAGCACCGTGGAATCGCCAATGGCGGGATCACGGGTTCCGCCGGGGAGGGCCTCGCCGTTGGGAGCGGCCGAATCGCGCTGTTCTCGACCCACCTTAGCCGCATCGCGACCGACGGAAGCAGTGGCGGACTGAACCTGCACGGCCCGGACGTGGCACTTCGTTACGACAGCCCTCTATGGACTGCGGACGCCCGCCGCGACGAAGGGGACGCCCGGTTCATCCGACCCAAACGGGCCGCGCTCAGCCCCGACGGCGAATGGCTGTACCTGACCCGGTACAACGAGACCTTCCCCGGCAGTTGGGGCGTGGTTTTCTGGCGGCATATGGTCATGCGCATCCGGTACGACGGGGACGGCGAGCCGGAGGTGTTCGTCGGCGCGATCGACGAGTCCGGCGATGCCGACGGCCAATTCAAAAAGCCGGCCGACGTAGCCGTAGACCAAGAAGGCCGTGTCTACGTCGCCGACCACAGCAACGACCGAGTCCAGGTGTTCAATCCTGACGGCGAACACATCACCAACATCCCCGTACGCCGACCGACCCAGATCGACATCCACCACGAGACCGGCGAAATTTTCGTCTTCTCCTGGGCACTGCCTGTGGCAGGCCGCACCAGCTTCCGGGGCACCACGCCGACGGTCGATCGCGACGAGGCGGATTTCTTCAACCTGACCAAATTCTCGTCGCTGCCCGATCCGGAAAAGGTGCAAGAGTGGGATCTGCAAGGGCCAACCGGCTTGAGCCGGACAAGGCCGTCCAACGTCGATATCGATGCTGTTGTTGATACCTGGGCAGACCCTCCCAAGGTCTGGATCACCGCTCGCTCTCCGGTCAGGAGCCGAAATACTCACGGGCGCGGAGCTGTTCTGCTCTCCCTGAAGGACGGCGAGGCGACAGTGGAGCGCGACCTGCTGAACGAGGCCGCCGGCGCGATCAGCCGGGTACGACCGGCTCGGTTCAACCGCCAGCGGCTATCCGTGAACCACGCCGACGGTATGCTGTACCTGGTCGAGGGGGACAGCTCGCACGGCAAGGCATTCCGGCAGGTTGTCCGCATCGACCCCGATACCGGGCGGACCCGCGAGATCGACCTTCCGATGAGCGCCGAAGACATGGCGTTCGACCTCGAGGGACACGCCTACCTGCGAACCTCCGACATGATCGTTCGGTTCCTGCCCGACACCTGGCGGGAAGTCCCGTTCGACTATGGCGAAGAACGCGAGCGACACCACTACGGCAGCGGCGGGGGCGAACGCAGTACCCATGTCCTGAGCGGTGCGACGTTCCCCGGCAACAAGGGGTTCCACCAAGGCGGCATGCACGTTTCGGCCAATGGTAACATCGTCGTCGCCGCCCTGTACGATCACATGGAACGCCGAGGCGAGGAAGGCCGCCACGGAATGGAAGGGTACCTGCCGCCGCTCTATCCCGGCCGGCGGTGGGGAGAAGGAGAATCGCGGCTCGGCGTCATACTGGTCCACATCATTGACCGGCACGGGAACATGGTGTACGACGACGCCGTGCCCGGGCTTCATGTGCACATAAACGGGACCGCCATCGACGCCGACAACAACGTGTACCTCCTCAACGCATCGCCCATCGTTATCGACGGCGAGGAACACTTCAACGATCACGCGGGGACGTTGATGAAGTTCTCACCCCGCGACGGCCGACTTTTGGCAT
Source organism: Planctomycetota bacterium (assembly GCA_003553185.1). Taxonomy (GTDB): domain Bacteria; phylum Planctomycetota; class PUPC01; order PUPC01; family PUPC01; genus PUPC01. The sequence goes on from PUPC01000166.1 coordinate 7,462, forward strand.
CGAGCGGAGCCCCGGTTCCTCTCACGGACACCCCCGACAGACCCAATGACCTCCGGCGCCCGTCCGCATGGGTCGAGGGAGCCGAGTGGATGTATGGCGGAGTCGGCTGGGGCGGCCATAACTACGGCACTGGCTGCTCCTGCCCGAACGCCCGGTTCGCATTCGACTACCTCGCCCGCAGTTTTACCCCCGAGATCGACCGCTATAACGTGGGTGTGCTCGACAGCGCCGGGAACCTGATCCTCCGCGTCGGGCAGTACGGCAACGTGGACGACGGCAAGCCGCTGGTCGAACGTGGCGGCCCGCCGAGCCCGCGATCCATCGGCGGCGATGAGACAGCACTGAAGTACGCACCCTATGTCGCAACTCACACCGACCGCCGCCTGTTCATCGCTGACCCGGGCAACGCCCGCATCGTCAGCGTCAAACTTGATTACCATGCGAACGAACGCGTACCGTTGAAGGATATCCCAGACACAGGAGCAACCGGCCACCAGACGGAATAACCGAAGGGAGCGAAATGACCACAAGGGCCAAATTGTCGATGATTCACCTTGTGGGATATGCGGCCCTGATGGCAATGGCTGTCCCGGCCCTGGCCGAGACGCCATTGCACAGGCCCGTCGAAGTCCACTTCGAGCGAGTATCGGTCGAGCAGGTGTTGACAACGCTCGGCGAGAAGGTGGGCGTCCGTTTCGAGTACGACGCCGACCTGATGACCGATCTGACCTCGGTCACCTACAAGGCCGAGGATCAGGAAGCGGGCCGAGTCGCGATGCGGATACTCTACCCCCGAGGTCTTGAACTCGGCGAGATGCAGGCCGACCGGGTGCCTGTCCGAAAACGTGACCCGCGCGAGGAGTTCAAGCCCAAACGCGAGGAGAACTACGAGTTCGCCCGCAAGCCGGCGCTGACGCGTAAGGGTGATGATGTGACCATCTCCTTCGAGACGGTGGGCTGGTGTGACGTCACAGTCGCCATCGAAGACGACCGCGGGACCATCATCCGCCACCTGGCGAGTGGCGTGCTCGGCCCGAACGCCCCCGAACCGTTCGTGTGGAACTCCAAGGCGCAAACGCTGGTCTGGGACGGCAAGAATGACAAGGGCGAATACGTGGACGACAAGGATACGGTGACCGTCCGCGTCTCGCTCGGACTCAAGCCGCGTTTCGAGCGCACCCTGTACTGGTCGCCAACAAAGCGGACCGGACCGATACATGCGATAGCTGCGGGGCCGGACGGAGTTTATGTCTTTGACAGCGGGCGTGGATTCGATCACGTGCGGAGGTTCGACCGTGACGGCAGCTACGCCACCACGGTTTATCCGTTCCCGGCCGACAGAATTGACAGTATCCCGGACCTTCATAGGCACCGGTGGCCGGACGGGGCGGAGCTCCCGGTCAAGCCCAACTGGTTACAATCCACGTTGCTGCTGAGCGGTGACAACGCTTTACGGCCGACTTGGAACCCGGACGAAGGCCGATATTTCGGAAAAGATCAGGGGGCGATGACCGGTGCCGGCGGAAACGATCTGGCAGTCGCGGGCTCCCGCCTGGCCCTGGCCGGACTGCGGTTGAGCCGTATCTCAACTGATGAAAAAAATGACGACCTCCCCCTCCACGGTCCCGACACCACCCGATGGCTCGAAGAGGACAAGACCATCGAATTCCGGACCGCCTCGGCGAGGAGTTCCCACACCAGCGTCAGCCCTCGACGAATGGCCTTCAGCCCCGACGGCAAATGGCTCTATATGACCCGCCGCATGGAATACCTTATCTCCTACATCGTCAGCGGCCATTGGGACAGCCATACCGTACAGCGTATGGCCTTCGCTGAGGACGAGCAGCCGGAAGTATTTCTGGGCACCGAGGAGCCGGGTTCGGACAACGGGCAGTTCAACAAGCCGGCGGACGTTGATACAGACCGACATGGCCGGATATACGTGGCGGACCACGGCAACCATCGCGTGCAGGTCTTCTCGCAGGATGGCGAATGGCTTCGAAATATCGACGTGAAATACCCCTCTGGGGTGGCAGTTCACCAGCAAACCGACGAGATTTACGTCTTCTGCTGGCCCTTACCGCGACACGGCCGGATGAACGGCTATACCATCCACAGTGAATCGGGCGGTCGATACTCCGCAGGCCATTTGCCGCCCCATAATGACCTGAGGCAGTCCTATACCCGCTTGCACAAGTTCGCACCGCTTGACGAGCAGGCCGAGCCGATTGGCGCCTGGAACTTGCCCACCCGAGCAGAAAGCGGCCGAGGGAGACGAGGGGGGTTCGCCCGCTACTACGCAACCATCGATTCGTGGGCCGAACCGACCACGATCTGGCTGACCCCGAGCAACTCTGCCAACCGAAGGGCAAGGGAGCCGGACAATATTATTGTCCTTCGCGAGGAGGGCGAATCGCTCGAAGTGGTACGTGATTTCCATAAAGACACCGAGAGATCGGTTGGGCGGACCTGGACTCCTGTCTATCACCGACAACGGCTATACGTCAACCCGGCGGACGGCCTGTTGTACGTTGGAGAAATGCTGCCGGGGGCCGGCGGAGCGATCTCGTCGAAGGCGATCCAGCAGGTGCTTCGAATCGATCCCGCCACCGGACGGATTCGGCCGGTCGAGCTGCCGTTCGATACGGAGGCCCTCGCTTTCGATCTCGACGGACACGCCTATCTCCGGTCTTCCGACCAGATTGTGCGCTACTGTTCGCGGACCTGGCGGGAAGTCCCCTTTGACTACGGCGAAGAGCGGCGAAATGTAGTATTCGGAGGCGGGTCTCTATCTCGCAGCGCCGAAGTAATCAGCGGCGCCGTCTTCCCCGGAAACCAGGGCTGGCACCAGGGCGGAATGTACGTCTCGGCAAAAGGCCACATCGTTGTTGCGGTGCTCTACAAGCACGATCCCCGCTCCCGCCAGGACGAAGGCGACATACACGAAGTCGAGGGGTTCCTGCCCCCTCTCTATCCCGGCCGCCATTGGGGCGGCATGCGCGGCAGCATCCTTATCTACATCCTCGACCGCCACGGCAATGTCGTGGACGAAGACGCCCTCCCAGGCCTGGGAAGTGTCGTCAACGGCGTCGCACTCGACAGCGATGGCGACCTGTATGTGCTCAACACGCCGACCCGCGTGTTCGACGGCCAACCCCATTTCAACCCGATGGCGGGAACCCTGATGAAAGTTACGCCGGGGAAAGCACGCCTGCTGTCGAGCGGGAGAACGCCCGTGCCATTGGGCGAGCGGCCCGAGCGATCGCCCGATTTGCGCTACGGAAGGTTCTGGGTGGAGAACCACCAGTGGATGTACGGCGGAGTCGGATGGGGCGGCGGCAACATCGAGGCGGGCTGCTCCTGTCACAGCGCCCGTTTCGCCCTCGATTACTTCGCCCGCAGCTTCACCCCCGAGATCGACCGGTATAACGTCGGCGTGCTCGACAGCGCCGGGAACCTTATCCTCCGCGTCGGCCAGTACGGCAACGTGGACGACGGCAAGCCGCTGGTCGAGGGCGGCGGCCCCCAGGAACCGAGGTCCATCGGCGGCGACGAGGTCGCTCTGTTCCATCCCGCCTACGTCGGCACCCACACCGACCACCGGCTGTTCATCGCCGACGCCGGAAATGCCCGCATCGTCAGCGTCAAACTCGGCTACCATGTTAATGAAACTGTCGCCCTCAAGGACGTTCCAGATAAGGAGTAAGCAATGGATTGCACCGGCCGCAGACCGTTACGAACCCGAATGACTTCTCTCGGCCATACAGCCATCTGCTTCCTTGTTGTGCTATGCACGGCGGGCCTGGCTCGGGCGGAGACGAACATGCGGGACTTCTCCGTTGACCGCCAGGAAGTCTTCGAATTCACCCGCAAGCCGGAGGTCACCCGTGACGGGGATCGGGTCACGATCTCTTTCGAGAGCAAGGGCTTCTGCGACGTCACCGTGGTCATCGAAGACGCCGACGGCCGGATCATCCGCCACCTGGCCAGCGGTGTGCTCGGCCCCAACGCCCCCGAACCGTTCCAACAGAACTCCAGGCAACAGGAGATAATCTGGGACGGCAAGAACGACGCCGGGGCATACGTGGACGACCTCGAGAACGTCAACGTCCGCGTCTCGCTGGGCCTGAAGCCGCAGTTCGAGCGTACTCTGTTCTGGCATCCGGGCAAACACAGTTCACAACGGAACCCCAGCGGTTTCTCCGGCCAGCAGCTATCCTTTGCCCCCGCAGAGGACGGGGTGTTTGTGTTCGACAGCGGGCAGGGCGTGGACCACGTTCGCCTGTTCGACCGGGATGGCGACTACGTCCGTACGGTCTATCCCTTCCCTGCCGACAAGATCGACAATG